>JASFIU010000509.1:0-3742 GCA_050122495.1 Desulfobacterales bacterium
TACGAAAATCAGCATCTCATAAGAACCCACAATTCAAGGAGTTTCATGTGACAGACAAAGACTGTCATGTACCGGAACCGTTCAGCGGAGCGATCGGGGGTATTCTTTTGCTAACCCTGTAATGAAATGAATAACCGGTTTTCGTCAAAAATCAATTCAAAGGAGGCCAAGACTATGAGTGATCGTGCTGCAATCATGCAACAGTTGTACGATGCCGTATTGGAAGGTGATTCCGATAAAAGCACCGCCGCCGCCCAGAAGGCGATCGATGCAGCGATCAACCCTGTCGATGCGATCAACGACGGACTGACCCCGGGTATCCGTGAGGTAGGTGACCGGTTTGGCCGCATGGAGATTTTTCTGCCCCAGATGGTGAACGCCGCTTCGGCCATGGAAGCTGCTGTTAAAGTTCTCGAGCCCCATTTCCCGGGTGGTGAGGCTGAAAAAAAAGGCAAAGTAATGATCTGTACCGTAGCCGGAGATATTCACGACATCGGCAAAAACATCGTGACTGTCCTTTTGAAGGTAAACGGTTTCGAGGTTTATGACATCGGTCGTGACATCCCCAATGTTGACGTTATCGACAAAGCTGAGGAACTTGGTGTGGACGTAATCGCGCTTTCCGGACTGCTCACCACCAGCCTGCCCATGATGCGCGATATCATTTCAATGATGGAACAGGACAACGTCCGGTCTAAATTCAAAGTCATCATCGGCGGCGGGCCAACGAGCCAGGAGTTTGCGGATGATATTACCGCCGACGGGTACGGCGAGACCGCCGCCGAGGCTGTTACCCTGTGTGAAAGGTTCATTGGCTAAACATACGAAACGCTAGTTTCCCACCATAAAAGCTGCCCGATCGATTTTATGGGTAGCTGAGCAACAATGATAGGAGGATATAATGCCAGGATTGCATTTTGACATGATGGAGCGGTGTGATACGGGCCCGCGCGTACGCGAAGCGGATTTTGATAATGCCATTTTTCCCAAGGTGACTGAATTAGCAGAGAAATACGAGATCAAATATGATCCCGAGCACGTTGTCGCCAGTGATGATGACCTTGCCGACCGACTGTTTGCCGCCGGGATGGAAATGGCGGTGTTCCAGGGGCTGTGGGTGCTGGATACCCAGAAGGTGGTGAAGTTCAGCGAGCCTGAGATCTGGCGCTACCTGGAAAACTATCACACCCATCAGGTGCTCGGTTACGGTAAGGACCAGGTGATTCTCGAGCCGCGCAAGCCGGAAAGCGATGTGAAAGCACTGGTTTTCGGTGGTGGTGCCGGTTCTTCCATGACCGAAGGTGAAGTCTATACAAAGCACATGATGAATTTTGCCCTGGAACCAACGGTTGATCTCATCGCTAACGGCAATCCGGCCTATATCGAGGGCCGGGAGATACGCCCTTTCTCTCCTCTGGAAACACACGGGGCCATCCAGGAAGTCGGCTGGATCCGCGAGGCGATCCGTCGGGCGGGTCGCCCGGGGATGCCGATTGTCGCCGCACCTGGATGTGCTGCTTCCGCGCCCCCCGCAGTCGCGATCATTAACGAAGAGCGGGGTCTTCGTAAGGGTGACTTTATTTACGCCGCACTTTTGACCGAGCTTAAAAGCGACTATGATCGACTCATCCGGGCGGTCGCTGCCGTAGAGCAGGGTATAAACGTTTGTACGTTGCTGGCGCCTATGATCGGGGGCTGGGCCGGCGGACCCGAGGGCGCGGCCATTTGCGGAGTTGCTGCCACGCTCCTGGCTGCCATCTGCCACACGTCCACTCTGGTTGTTCACCACCCAGTTCACATGAGCCTGAAAAACGGTGCCACCACTCACCGGCAGACCCTGTGGGTGGAAAGCGTCGTGGGTCAGGCTGTGAGTCTGAATTCCACATTTCCAATCGGCCAGAACATCTTTTTGGACGCCCGCGCCGGAACTTATGAGATCCTGTGGGAAGGCGCCGCCAACGCCATCACCGCAGTAAGCTCCGGTCAGCATGTAGGCCCCGGGCCCTCCGGTGTCACCGGCGGTGATGACATTGATATGATCTCAGGTGTCGAAATGAGGATCATCGGTGAGACGACTCGCGCCGTGACCGGAATGGACCGGAAGACCAGCAACGAGATCGTTAAGAAGTGCCTGGCCAAATATGAGCCGACCCTTGGCAAACCGCCCAAAGGCAAGACAATGCAGGAACTATACGACTTCGAGAAGCTAACCCCGAAGGAGGAGTGGCTCTCCATGTTCGAAGAAGTTAAGGCAGAGCTTAAGGACTGGGGCGTACCGTTCAAATATTAACACGGTTATATGTAATAGGGAGGATTGTTTTTTTGTATCTAAGAAAAATGTTGCCATTCGTACAACCATATTGGAAGATTGCAGGCTACGAAAATCAGCATCTCATTAAAACGCATAATTCCAGGAGTTTCATGTGACAGATAAAGACTGTCCTGTACCGGAACCGTTCGGCGGAGCGATCGGGAGTGTTCTTTTCCTAACCCTGCTGTTCTTTCTAACCTTCATCGGCCGGTTTATTTTCGCCCCGCTGATGCCGGCCATGAGCAGTGAACTGGGGCTGTCCCATAGCCAGGCCGGCTCCATATTCCTTTGCGCGTCAATCGGTGTATTTATTGGCTCCCTGTCTTCGGGCTTTATATCATCCCGCATTCAGCACAAGGGAACCATCGCCCTATCCCTTTTGGGCACGGCCTCCGCCCTTCTGCTGTGTACGATGTTTACATCCTTGTGGGTCCTACGGGGGCTGGTGCTGATGCTGGGTCTTATGGCGGGCATGAATCTGCCGTCAAATGTGGCCACCATTACCGCCCTTGTCAGCCGCCAGGACTGGGGCAAGGCTCTGGCGGTCCAACAGACCGCCCCGCCCCTGAGCCTTATTTTAGGCCCCTTGCTGACTGTATTCCTTCTGACCTGGTTTTCGTGGCGCGCGCCCATGGTGGTTATTGCCATAGCCGGTATTGCCGGGGCAGTGATATTGATACGCTTCGGAACCATCGGACAATTTCCGGGCGATGCACCGGACCTGTCCCTGGCCCGGACCATATTGTCGGGCCGATCTTTCTGGATCATGATCATCCTTTTTGCCCTCGGTATGGGCGGGCAGGTGGGCATTTACGCCATGATGCCGCTTTATCTGATCGCCGAACGGGGAATGCCGGAAGCATCGGCCAACACGCTGATCGGACTGTCTCAAATATCCGCCCTTTTCATGACCTTTTTTGCCGGTTGGGTGGCCGACAGAATTGGAGAAAAAAAAGCCATCTGCATTTTTCTCCTGCTGTCAGGGATCGTCACCGTTTTGCTGGGCCTGGTATCCGGCCATTGGCTCAAGGTGGTGGTGTTCCTTCAACCGGCGCTGATTGTGTGCTATTTCCCGGCGGGTTTCGCCGCCCTTGCACGAATCGTGCAGCCAAATTTACGAAGCCTGGCCACCGCCTGGGTGACACCGTGCGCGATTGTCCTGGGGGTTGGGCTTTTCCCCTTACTGCTGGGATATATGGGGCAGACGCTGACCTTTGCCAGCGGTATTGTAGCGGCCGGCGGCATCATGATGGTGGGATCAGGCCTGCCATTTTTTCTGGATCTGATCGAGAAGATGGATAACGGCTGCTGATCCGACCAGCCAAGCTGGTGCCTAAGATTAAGGGGAGTTAAAAAAATCAAGCCTGATTGGCGATAAATACCTATTATAAGCAATATTTACCTAAATACGGTTTATTTTAAAACTTTAGA
>JASFIU010000510.1:0-3731 GCA_050122495.1 Desulfobacterales bacterium
TGCTCTGTGTCCGTATATGCGCCGCCCGGTCCGGCACTGCAAATTTCCTCCACCGCCAGAGTTTCGGCATTGACGTCAATGCCTTTGGCAACTACGTGGCTCATGCCGATTTGCTCATCCGCCATGACGAGCTGAAGAACGGATCCGGTCATGCCCGATTCGAAGTAACCGACATCGTGAATAAAATTGGCGCCGCTGAGCATGGCCGAATGCACCGAGGTGGCGGCTTCGATGGCGCCCTGGGCATCCAGCGTTTTGGTATCGGTACAACCGGCGGTTGAGAACATGGGCAGCCCCACGTATTGGGCCATCTCGGTGAGTGCTGCGCTCATCAGGCTCAGTTCCGGTGATCCATAGGCGTAGACCGAATGTTGCATGTCCATGATGGACTGGACGCCGCCCATAATAACGCACGTGCCGGGGTTGATCAGCTGAGCGACCACCACCCCGAGCATCGATTCGGAAAATGCGCACACCAGCTGTCCGGCGTGGGTGGCCGGAACGGTGGCGCCGCCGATACAGCAGGGGGTGTAGACCTGGGGGATGCCATGCTCGGCGTTGTACATGCATTTGTCCATGGCATGAAAATCGCTCAGCAGGGGTGAGATCGGTTCGCCGTAAAAGACGTAATTGGGGCATTGCTTAAACGCCGCTTCACCACCGGCCATGGCGATGGCGATCTGATGAATGTCGCTGCAGGTATCGCGGGTATATGACCAGGTCAAAATGGGTTTGGTCGTGTTCTGGATCATCTCCGCAAACTCGTACACATCCGCCAGGGAAACTGTCACGTCACTGATGGTGCCCAAAGACTGCACAAACCCGATGTTGGGCAGGGCTTCACAGACCCGCGCCACGACGGCCGCATCATTTCTGACATACTTGCGCCGCTCCAGTGTGTCAGGATCGGTATAGTTGGGCGGCGTGGGTCCCGGACCAAAAAGGACCTGGTTTTTTTCAATGCGGGTTTTGCGCGTGCCGTCCCAGCTCTGGACGATCGTCACCGGCGGAAGCGTGGATAAAGCATCCATGACGAGATTTTGAGGAATTTTGACGCTTTCACCATCAACCAGAGCCCCGTTCTTTTTAAGCAGTTCACGGGCCTCCTCATGGTGAAGGTGGACGCCGGTATTGCGCAGGGTTTCGATCATGCCCTCAAAAATTCTTTTCTTCTGATCCTCCGATAAAATGCAAAACTGCGCGGTTTGATTAACCGTTTGATTTGTTCGCGTGCTCATCATCCAACCTCCTTTTCATCCGCCAGGCTGATGATTTTTTTCATCTCCTGAGTTAACTTTTCGTCCAGCGGTTCAGGCTGGTGGGTCTCCAGTATACGGTCGACTTCGGGTCCGAGGCGATCCTGGTAGGTTTTACTGCCGCCCTCTGACCAGATTTCGAAGTTTGACCGATCGATGATGGTCGGCATGAACCATTCCCGGAAGTGGTTATAGGTATGCTCATGACTTAAAAATTCGCCTCCCGGTCCTATCTCCTTGAGAATGTCCAGCGCCAGGGTTTCGTCAGTGACTTCAATTCCTTTGTCGATCTGTTTGACCATTGCAATGATTTCATCACACATGACCAGGCTGGCATGCGATCCGGTCAGCCCGCCATCAAGGCAGCCGACATGGTGGATCAGATTGGTTCCTGCCATGAGGGTGTTATAGATACTCATCACAGATTCCGAGGCGGCCTGTTCGTCTACAATTTTCGAATCCGTGCATCCTGCAGGTGCGGCACTCAAAAGTCCCAGCCATTTGTAAACTTCGGTAATTGCTGCAGAGGTCAAATGGAGTTCAGGCGATCCGTAATAAAGCCTTGATTTGGCTTCATCCATAATCGTCTGCATACCGCCTAAAATCAGGGGAGCACCTGGCTTATGCAGGTAGCACAACACCACCGCCAGAAGGCTGTCAGCGAGGGTTTGCACCAGCACGCCGGCGATGCTGGCCGGGGCGGTAACGCCTAGCCCGGAGCAGGGCGAATAAAGCGCGGGGATGCCTTTATCGGTAGCAAATAAGAGCGCTTCGGTTGTCTCTTGACTGTACGCCAGCGGCGATTCGGATTTTATATAGGTTGCAAAGAGAGGATTTAAGCGAAACTCCTTTTCACCGCCGCGTATCAGGCAGGCCATCTCCCATTGGTCTTTCAATCCGCCGACGTCGACACTGGTGACGACCATGGGTTTGGTGCAATTTTGGATCATGGCCATGAATTGATGCCGGTCATTTGTTTTCGCATTGGGCGCGTCCGAAACCACGCCAAACGACATACAAAAATCAAGCCGCGGTAGGTAATCCACGATTTTGGCGGCGGACGCGACATCCGCATACGTGCACTCGCGGCGTTTTGCGGCCTTGAGATCGTATACAAAGGTGGCATCGGCCCCACTTCCAAACGCCACCTCATTTTTTTGCAGCTTGATTGAACGCTTGCCATTCCTATCCGACAGGGCCGCTTTGGAAGGAGAACTGCGCAGTGCCTCTTCGACCAGGGAGGTCGGAACCCGCACTCGATTCTTATCCGTGACGACCGCATCGCTGCTCTCAAACTTTTTGAGCGCCGCTTTATGAAATATCCGGGCCCCGGAAATCTCCAGCACATCCAGGGCCGCATAATAAATCTGTTCGATCTGATCTTCGGTAAGGATCTGAAACATCGTCGTCCCATATGCCTGCTGATTCATTTTGATGAGCATTGTTTTTTCTAACATGGCTCTCTCTCCTATTTACCGGTTTTTAATTTGAAATCATCCTTTATGCAGATTAAACAGGATATCATTTTCGCGATAAATCTGTTCCAGCTTTTCCTGATGATCTTTCAGCCGGACACCGTTGCGGCTCGCCAGTTCCAAAACAAGGTAGTTAATAATGCAGGAAATCGTGGTCGGATTTCCGATAAATGGAATGTTTTTTGATGGTGCGATCAGCGACTGGTGCGCAAATTGGATCAAGGGACAAACAGAGCTGTCGGCAATCACGATAAGGGTCTGCCCGAGGCGCCGGACCATTTTCCCCAGGCGAATGAGTTCATTCGGGTAACGCGTTGTAGCGATGATGATCACGAGGCTCTCCGGTGACGCGTTCGTTAGCCAGTCGATCGTTGTGCTATCGCTGCCCTTTAGGATGTGGACTTTTGACCGAATCTTGGTCAGCGACCAGCCCAGGTAGTAAGCAAATGTAAAGGAAAGCCGCGATCCAACCACATAGACGCGATTCGGTGTTTCAAGAAAATCCACAATTTTTCTGAGCGCATCCGTGTCGACGGTTTCAAGAAATAGCTTGAGATTTTCCATCTCTTCAAAGACCACCCGGCCGAGACGGTCCGCGCCCGGCGCCTGCATGCTTGACAGGTCCGTGCGATCCAGCATTGTGAGTTCGGTATCGACAACATCCCTCAAAGCTTGCTGAAATTCACTGTAACCTTTGTAGCCCAACCGGCTGACAAAACGGACTACGGTGGCTTCGCTGACCTGGCAGGTTTGCGCCAGTTCTTTTGTCGTCATGAAAATGGCCTTACGCGGATTTTCAAGGATATAATTTCCCAGGATGCGGGCTTTTGGTGTCAGCTTGTGCTGTTGCGCGACGATAGCTTTCATCATCGGATGTGACTGTTGTTCCATCATGGTTCTCTGGACCTATATTAAAAAAATGAAATAATTTCTCTCAAATGAAATAAAACCTTGCAAATCAGCTTGTTTCGCAATCCTGACAAGCCAAATTAGACCCAAA
>JASFIU010000511.1:0-3721 GCA_050122495.1 Desulfobacterales bacterium
CAAACTCGATGCCCTGGATGGGAGCTGCCATACATTTCAATCCCTGTGGTGCAAAAACCTGGAAAAGCATGTGACTAAAAATGCACCCTGCGAAGCTTTGTTCGGCCAGCGCCGTCCCACAACGAAATTTTAATTGGCCGAGCGCTTTCAAAAAGGGTTGTATATATTTTTTGATTCTTTAAATACTTAATCACGAAAACACGAAAACTAAAAAGCACGAAAAATGAATTATCTTTCTTTTTTCGTGTTTTCGTCCTTTCGTGCTTTCGTGATAAATGAACGTTTCACCCTTTCTCTTTTTGTCCTGCACCTGTGACTATATGCCTGAAACGGGACGATCAAAACTCAGGAATTTTTTCATCTGCTGGCTGCCGCTGATTATTTACTGCCTGGCCATTTACATCCAATCGAGCTACCCCGGCTCTGAAAAAATTCCCCGCTTTGCTTTTTCGGATAAAATCCTGCACTTTGGGGCTTACGGCCTCCTGAGCATCCTTTTTTACAGGGCTTATGAAACACTGCCGCTCAGAGCGAATAAGAGACGGCTCTTTCTGTTGAGCATCGGGTCCGCCGTACTGTACGGTGTTAGTGATGAAATCCATCAGTATTTCGTACCGTTCCGCCAGGCTTCTATTATGGATGTGATGGCCAATACCATTGGCAGTATCTGCGGAGTTTATTTTTATCATCGGTGGAAGACTCAAAAGAAGCCGGCCTAGCCCTGGATGCGGATTGACAAGCCCCTTGATTTTATGTAAAAGGATTCCTTTGATAATGCGATGCAAGACCAGGAGCATCTGCCTGGCTGACCATCCGATCCAGATAAAAGGAGTGCAATTAAGCGTATGCCTACCGAAAACAGCATTGTTATCAATGGCAATAAATTTTTATTCGAGCCGGGCGAAACCATCCTCGAAATCGCACATCGCAACAGCATCGACATTCCGACTTTATGCTATCTGAAGCGAACCACCCCCACCGGTGCATGCCGGATGTGTGTCGTAGAGGTTGAAGGCGCCCGCAGCCTGGTGGCTGCGTGTGCGGCACCGGCCGCGCCCAACATGATTGTTCAGACTGAAACGGCCCAGGTCATCGAAGCCCGCCGCATGGTTCTTCAATTGCTGCTGTCCTCCGGCAATCACAACTGCGCAGTTTGCGGCACCGCCGGGGATAACTGGACGGAATTTCAACTCAAAGTGCAGCAGGCTGAAGACGGGACCGAATTGTGTCCGGTCTGGGGCGACTGCCGATTGCAGGATCTCGCTTTTCGTTATCAGGTTACCGGTGAACGGTTTGAAGCCACCGAGACGCTCTATCCGATGGAGACGGCCAATCCGTTCATTATGCGCGACTTTTCACGCTGTATCCAATGCGGCCGGTGTGTGCAGGCCTGCAACGAGGTACAGGTAAACCAGGCGATCCACTTCGGGTTTCGCGGGGCGGCCACCAAAATTATTGCCGCCGGCGATCGGCCCTATATCAATTCGGATTGTGTTTTTTGCGGCGAATGTGTGCAGGCATGCCCGGTGGGTGCCCTGGTCGAAAAGGATGCCCGTTATGAGGCCCGCCCATGGGAAACGCGCAAGGTGCGGACCACCTGCAGCTATTGCGGCGTGGGCTGTCAGCTGTACCTGCATGTCAAAGACAATCGCGTGGTGAAAATAAGCGGCGTGCCCGACGTTGCGCCGAATTACGGCAGTCTTTGTGTTAAAGGCCGATTCGGATATGATTTTATTCATTCACCCGATCGCCTCAAAACCCCGCTGATTAGAGAAAATGGGGCATTGCGTGAGGCATCCTGGGATGAAGCACTGGATCTGGTTGCCCGAAAACTGGGTGACATTAAATCCGAGCACGGATCCGACAGTATCGGCATGTTGACATCTGCAAGAATCAGCAATGAAGAAAACTATATTGCGCAGAAATTTGCGCGGGCGGTTCTTCAAACCAACAATGTCGATCATTGTGCACGGCTCTGACATTCCTCTACCGTGGCCGGTCTGGCCGCAGCCTTCGGAAGTGGAGCAATGACCAATACCGTCGCCGACATCGAAGAGGCGGATGTGATTTTAATCACCGGTTCCAACACAACCGAAAACCATCCGGTATTATCCAGCGTCGTCAAACGGGCGGTGACCGCTAAAGGGGCCAAGCTCATCGTCGTCGATCCGCGGCGGATAAGGATTACCCGATACGCCACTAAATGGTTGCGACAGAATCTCGGTACCGATGTAGCCTGGCTCAACGGCTTAATGCATGTGATCATCAAAGAAGGCCTGCATGCCAAATCCTTCATCGAAAATCGCACCGAGGGTTTCGACGAACTGCAAAAAATCGTTGAAAAATACCCACCGGACAAGGTGGCGCAAATAACCGGTATCCCGGCCCAGGACATTATTGATACGGCACGGCTTTTTGCTGGAGCCGAGCGCGGCAGTATTTTATATTGCATGGGCATCACTCAGCACATCACCGGCACCGATAATGTCAAATCCCTGGCCAACCTGGCCATGCTTTGCGGCAACATGGGCATCGCGGGCGGTGGTGTCAATCCGCTGCGCGGTCAAAACAACGTCCAGGGCGCCTGTGATATGGGCGGTCTTCCGGATGTGTATTCCGGCTATCAAAAAATCATTGATCCGGATGCGCGTCAACGCATGGCAGAGGCCTGGGGTGTGCCGACGCTTTCCGACAAACCCGGTATGAAAGCGACGCAAATGATACCGGCCGCCCATGACGGCACCTTCAAAGCCCTTTATGTCATCGGTGAAAACCCGCTGGTGTCCGATCCGGATGTGAACCATGCTGAGAAATGCCTGGAAAATTTGGATTTTCTGGTGGTGCAGGACATCTTTTTAACGGAAACTGCTGAGATGGCCGATGTCGTGTTGCCCACGGCCTGTTACGCCGAAAAAGACGGCACCTTTGTGAACACCGAACGCCGTGTGCAGCGGATCCGCAAGGCTGTAAACCCTCCGGGAGAATCACGGGATGATTGGGAAATCATCTGTGAGATTGCTACGCGGATGGGGCATTCCATGACTTACGACAACAGCCGGCAAATTATGGAGGAAATATCAAAAGTGACGCCGTCATATGCCGGCATCAGTTATGATCGCATCGAGCATGAAGGTATCCACTGGCCCTGTCCGACAGCCGAGCACCCTGGAACCCCGATTTTGCATCGTGAGCAGTTTACCCGCGGCAAAGGGCTATTTCACGCCATCGATTACATCGAGCCGGCCGAGATGATCGATGATGAGTACCCGCTCTATCTAACCACCGGGCGATTGCTTTACCAGTACCATACCGGCACCATGACCATGCGGACTGACGGGCTGAATGAAATCGCACCTGAAGCGTTTGTGGAAATATCGCCCCAGGATGCCCGTAAACTTGAACTGGAAGAGGGCACGCTGGTCACCATCTCTTCCCGCCGGGGAGACATACAGGCCCGCATCAAAATATCCCGTAAGGCTGTGGACGGTACGGTCTTTATTCCGTTTCATTATGCCGCGGCCGCGGCCAATCGGCTGACCAATGCGGCCCTGGATCCGATTTCGGGGATTCCCGAATTAAAGGTATGTGCGGTAAAGGTCTCAAAAGCGGCCTAGCGGCCGGTTGATCGTTATAAGTTATTCGTTATTGGTGATGGTAAATTGAATTATTGCATAATTCAGCAGCGTGCGAGACACTAATAACCAATAACGAATAACAATTA
>JASFIU010000512.1:0-3716 GCA_050122495.1 Desulfobacterales bacterium
AAAACGGCATTTGACTGGTGGCGTATTCCTAACCACCGATGGAGGACGATCATGGACTAAAACACTTGGAGACAAGATTATCACATCGGTTGAAATCGCGCCATCAAATCCCTCGATTGCTTATGCTGCCGGGAGACATAGTTTCTTTGTTAGCAGGAATGGTGGTAAATCTTGGATGAAGGTCGCAGGTTTTAAATATCCCTGGGGGCCGCCAGGCGTGGTTTCGGGATGGCCTATTGATATTCTTGTTGACCCCGACCACCCCGGTACGCTTTTCGTTAACAACTATGGTGGCGGCAATGTGAAATCCATAGACTATGGAAAAACATGGACCCTTTCCAGTCGCGGTTATACAGGGGCTTTGATGTTTGATGCTGAAATTCATCCTAACAACCCTGATATTATCTATGTTGGCGCTCGCAGCGGCTTGTTCCGCAGCCTGGACGGTGGTAAATCCTGGGAAGGTTTGTCATATCCCCAGGCAGTTTTTGCCGAGTCCTATTCGGTAGCTCTCCATCCGGATCACCCCAACATTGTTCTTGCCTCACAAGAGATAGAAGGACGGCTTTATCGAAGTGTCGATGGCGGCAAGAGCTGGAAAATGGTTTTCAGGCTCCCGGAACAACCATCGATAGGCGGCTGGCAATATGGCTTTAAGCGTATCGCATTCGCATATTCAAATCCACAAATCGTATACGCGGCGAGCTGCCAAAAAAGTAATCTGCTGGGAAAGCGCAAAGATGGTAAAGGTGTTTTCAAATCGGTAGATGGAGGTATCAATTGGCATCCTGCCCAGCCGAAAAATTCACCCCTTTCCGGTGTCAGTGTAAATGACTTAGCGGTTCACCCAAAATTAGGGATAAATCCCAAAAATCATAATATTGTCTATGCAGCAACCGCGGTGGACGGTATTTACAAAACTACTGACTACGGAAAATCTTGGACCAAGTTGACAAATTTAAAGTTCAAAGATGTACGTTGTGTGACCTTGGATCCTAACTCGCCGGACACGGTCTATGCTGGAATTCAAGGAGGAATCGTTTATGTGTCTCGTAACGGCGGCTCTACTTGGAACCCCATGGCTGGCGGTATGGAGCCAAACGCATCAATTTGGGCTATAGCTATTGATCCTAGTGATTCTCGCGTTGTCTGGGCAGGAAGCCGTCACAAAGGAGTTTACCGCTGGGATTCCATTGAACAACAGTGGATACAATTCAATAAAGGCTTGAGAACCCGTGCCATAGTTGACCTCGCCATATCCCGCGATGGTCGCGTACTTTATGCTACCACCACTGGTGAGGGTGTTTTCCGGTTACAGTTGACAAAATGAATGTGAAATATTTTTACCAGCTTTTTCACTCCATCGTGACAACCATTCCGCTGTTTACGATACTCGCTTTCATAACGTGGCCATCGGTGGTTATCTGTGGATGGGACCGTCAAGTGACGGGTATCGTGAAAGATGAGCGCGGTCCCATAGCCGATGCAGTCGTTCGAATACAGACCACAGAGTACTATTCCGTCACAGATGAATCCGGTCGCTTTTCTCTCCACATTCCTTCACACTTGCCGCTGCCGCTTAAACTCACTGCGTGGTCCCAGGGGTATTACTGTGGTGGTCCAGTTGAGTTGACAAAAACCCATCATCACCTCGTGATCGAGTTGCACGCCTACCCAAAGGTGGATAATACCAGTTATCGTTGGTTGCCGTCTTTGGACAACACCCATAACGGGCATGGAGAAAACCAAGCCTGCCATTTGTGCCATAGCAGCAAGGGAGCGAATCTGGATTATCTGCTTCCCGTGGATGAGTGGATCAAGGACGCCCACTCTCAATCAGCACGCAATTTACGATTCCTCTCCATTTATGCGGGAACGGATACAAAGGGGAACAAGAGCCCTGAAACCCGATATGTATATGAACGGGATTATGGGAAGGTACCTTTACCGCCTGTTAAAGGTGAATCGTATTTCGGCCCTGGCTACAAACTCGACTTTCCTTCTTCCCAGGGTAACTGTGCCTGTTGCCACACACCCATTCCTGCTGTTGAAGCTCCCTATGAAGTGGATCCCCGTAAGCTTTCCGATATTGCCGCAGAAGGTATTTCCTGTGATTTCTGCCATAAGATTGTGGATGTTCGATTGGATCCTCGCACCCGACTTCCATATGCCAACGCGCCAGGAGTTCTTTCGTACGTCTTTCGAAGACCTCCCGACGGACAGCAATTCTTTGCGGGACCATATGACGACGTCGCTCCAGGTGAGGACACCTACCTGCCATTGCAACGAGAAAGCGCTTTTTGTGCTGCCTGTCATTTTGGGATCTTTTGGGATACCGTCATCTACAATTCTTACGGGGAGTGGCTCGCCAGCCCATATAACAATCCTGAAAATGGTCGGACGTGCCAGGATTGTCACATGCCACGAAGAGGAGTGAAATATTTCGCCTTGCCAGAGAAAGGAGGATTAGAACGAGACCCAAGCAAAATTTTCAGCCATCAGATGCCCGGGGCTCTTGATAAGGATCTTCTTTCCAATGCAGTTACAATGAAGGTGACTGTTAAACGGGTGATGAAGGTTATCAAGGTCAAGGTCACCATTGTCAACGACCTTACTGGCCACCATGTCCCAACTGATTCACCGCTGAGGCACATGATTCTTCTTGTCCGGGCGAAAGGCGATGGCGGGCAGCTACTCGAAATCTTGGATGGTCCAAAACTACCAGAGTGGTGTGGTGTCGGTGACGTCTCCAAAGGAAACTACGCCGGTCTGCCGGGGAAGGTTTTCGCCAAGGTCTTAGAAGAAAAGTGGACGGGTATTGTACCCACTGCAGCTTACTGGAATCCCACTCGCGTTGTTCAAGACAATCGACTCGCGGCTTTTGCTCAGGATACTAGCACGTATTCCTTTTCAGCTGCCCCCCCAAGTCCAATTACCATTGACATATCCTTACTGTACCGTCGCGCTTATAAAGAATTAATGGAAATCAAGGGATGGAAAATCCCAGACATCATTATGGAACGACAGACGCTATCCCTTGCTGGTTCTAACCAGCAGGAATAGAGCATCAGTGGATAATACTTTAACCAGGGTTGTAAGAAAACCATTATTATCGCCGATTAATGATCGCGGATGCCTTCAAGAATAACTTTTTTATGTATCCAATTCCGCAAAGATCAGACCTAACCCCAAAAAATAACTTAAATACTCAAAACTCCAAACGCCTGCAAGAGTGAAAAAATTATAATCCAAAATGCGTTCAGCATCATTTCTGAAATAAAACCAAACTATTAATTATGAATTTCATTAACTAATGTAACAAAATTTGGCTTACCTAAAATTGTATGTTCCGTGATGATCATCTAAAAGGCACCTCCCATCGCAAAATGAAGTGCGATCTGTTACAGGTGGTTTGTCACCACAACGAACCACTTAACTAAAGGAGGTGCCAAATGGAACTATATTGCGGATTAGATCTTCATTCAAGAAATACCTACATTGGGATCTTAGCCACTGATTTCAAACGGGTCTTTAAAAAGCGAGTTTCCAATAATCTTAATCTTATTTTGCAGACTCTGGAGCCTTTTAAAGATCAATTCAAAGGACTTGTCGTTGAGTCCACCTTTAACTGGTACTGGTTGGTGGACGGTCTGATGGATGCCGGCTATGACTGTGTTCATCTGGCCAATCCTTCGGCGATCAAACAATACGAAGGA
>JASFIU010000513.1:0-3702 GCA_050122495.1 Desulfobacterales bacterium
ATACGATTGTGATTGAAGGCAACCATTACTTTCCTCCCGAGGCGCTCAACCGGGACTATTTCCAAAAAAGCGACACCCACACCACCTGCCCCTGGAAAGGCCGGGCCAGCTATTACAACATCATCATCGCCGATGAAGTCGAAAAGGATGCAGCCTGGTATTATCCTGAACCCAAAGAGGCCGCCGGACAGATAAGAGATTATGTGGCTTTTTACAAGGGCGTCGAGGAAAGCTCATAAAGATTGAATTTTTATAAAAAGACTGTCAATTATATCATGTAAAAGGGAGGTATGTTTATTTTTAGATTAACAATCGGTGCTTGAGAAGCAAGGAGGTCACGATGGGGATCATTTCATGGATTATCCTGGGGTTGGTGGTCGGCGTTATTGCTAAATTTTTAATGCCCGGCAAAGATCCGGGCGGAATCATTATCACCATTTTGCTGGGAATTGCCGGCGCTATCGGGGGCGGTTTTATCAGCTCTGCTCTTGGTTTCGGGCAAGTCACCGGATTCGATCTGCGCAGCTTAGTTATTGCCGTCGGCGGTGCGATTATCCTGCTGATTATTTACCGGGCGGTCAAAAAATAAATGAAAACAGCTGCTGTAATGGTTACCACATTTGTGCTGCTCTTAAGCGGCGCATTTCCCGTTCAGGCACAGGTTAAAAACCCGGATACTTTCATTTTAGCCACTTACGGCACCCTGCGCACCCTGGACCCGGCCGCGTGTTATGACGCCACCGGGTCTCAGCGTATCTGGAACATCTACGAACCGCTGGTCTTTTTTGACGGATCCAAAACCGACGCGTTTATTCCCGTATTGGCCTCCCGGGTACCCACCCTGGAAAACGGCGGCATCAACGGCGACGGAACCACCTATACCTTTCCCATCCGCAAAGGGATTATCTTCCAGGAGGGCGGCGAATTAACCCCTGAAGATGTGGCCTATTCGTTTAAACGCAACATGATTGCGGATCCGGACGGCGGCCCCATGTGGATGCTGCTGGAGGCCTTGACCACCAAACGCTCTACCCGGGATGAAAACGGCAACATCATCACGGGCATTTTTGAAGCCATCGATAAGGCCATTGAGGTTAAAGGCGAAGGGGTGGTCTTTCATTTGCCCCGGCCGTATCCGCCGCTGATGGGCGTTCTGGCGTATTCTTCTTCCGTGATCCTCGATAAGGAATGGGCCATTGCCAATGGATGCTGGGACGGCCGCATCAAACATGCCGCCAGGTACAACAATCCGGCTCCGGGTCACGAACCTTTGCAAAAAATTGCCAACGGCACCGGTGCCTTTCGCATGAAGGCCTGGGAACCCTCCCGGCAGTTTGTCTTCGAGCGCTTTGATGGGTACTGGGGCCCTAAACCGGCGCTTAAAACCGCCATTGTCAAATACGTGGCGGAATGGAGCAACCGCAAATTGATGCTCCAAAACGGTGATGCCGATCGTGTTACGGTGGACATTCCCTATGTGCCTGAAGTTCAGGCCATGAAAGGATTGAAATTTTATAAAGTACCGCAGCTTTCGGTTTCCTTTGCGTTCTTCTGCCAGAAGATCGATCCCACCGCCAATCCGAATATCGGCAGCGGCAAGCTGGACGGCAACGGCATTCCGCCGGATTTCTTTGCCGATATCAATGTCCGCAAGGCCTTTTTACATGCAATGGATCGAAAAACCTACCGGGAAGATGTCTTTAACGATCTGGTGATCATGCCCACCAGTCCCAATATCAAAGGGCTGCCCTATCACAAGGATGTCCCGATTTACGCATATGATCTCGAAAAATCAAAAGCCTATCTGCAAAAAGCCTGGGGCGGCAAAGTGTGGCAGAAGGGGTTTAAGATGGTCATCACTTACAATTCCGGCAATGCCATGCGCGAAGCCGCGGCCATCATGCTATCTGAAAACATCATGTCCCTGAACCCCAAATTTACCATTGAAGTCCGCAACGTAGAATGGAAAGATTACTTGATACAGTACCGCAGTTATATGTATCCGATCTTTATTACCGGCTGGGTTGCCGATTATGCCGATCCCCACAACTTCCTTTCCACCTTCATGCACTCTCAGGGTAATTACGGCAGGTACATGGCCTACCGCAATGCCGAGGTCGACCGGCTTTGCGATGCGGGCATTGCAACCATGGATCCGCAGGAGCGCCAAAAAATCTACACCCGGCTTCAGCACCTGTGGTATGAAGAGGCTGTCGGCATTCCACTGTACCAGCAGATCAACGTTCGCGCCTACCGGGATTGGGTTCAGGGCTACGTGCCCAATGCCATGCTGACCGATGCCTGGGAAGATCTCAAACGGATGGATAAAAAATAGACAAAAAAATTAGACAAAAAAAATCCCGCCGGGTGGCGGGATTTCATTATGAAGCCATCTCAAAAATAGGATTTTGGCCTCCCGCCTTTTGGCGGGATTAGTGCCTCGCTTCAAATCCTCGACATACAGCAGTATGCCTCCGGTTTGAAACTCGGCCCTGTCGAAATCTTGAACCAAAATCCTATTTTTGAGATGGCTTCAGATAAATCCAATAAATTTAGGGCCGAAAATTGATGGGGGAATTTGTCCCTTATTGGACTCGTTCCTCATCCTTTTTTGATTTAATGACCACCATCCGGTGGTCGATTTTTTCTCCCGCACCGGCAAACCGCCCGGCCTCATGCCCGCTGCTGACCCAAGCGCTGACCCAGTAATCAACAATTTCATTGACCGCAAGATTGTAGAGCATCTCCGTAATTTCCGGTGCTACTTTTTGGCGGCCCGAAATTTGATAGTTATCGATTAGGCTGGTGATGTGGGATTTTACATCGCCAATTTTCTGGTAGCCATCGTAGCTGACATCATAGGGAACAAAATTTTGAGCGGTGGTGTAATGATGCGGCGAGATCGTTTCTGCTATAAAACAGGCAATAACGCCAAAGGCATGAGCCGTATTGAACTCATCAAGCCTGTCTGATTTTAAATCTATGACAAGTTGCTTATAAATGATTTCGGTATCGTAGGGTTCAACTGAGTAGCTGCGCCGTTGGTGTCTTTCCGCAAAACGATTCCCGGCTGCAACAATGGCGATGTTGTCACGCAAATACGCTTGTAACTCTGCAGGACTAAATTTAATGGCATCGTATAAGAGCTGATCCCGGGTTTCCATTTTAAACGCATTGGCGCCGGCAGGCATAAATATAACGCCAATAAGCAAGAAGAGGACAAACATTTTCATTAATTTCTTATACATAGGTACACGCTCCTCTGTCCGGGGGTTGATTCGGACTTATGTAAGAGATTGATAACATTATTTTATTTATCGACCGTCAGGGCGAAAACTTTAATTAAAAGATACATATTAATCGCCCGTAAATCCACGCTTCTCATCCCGGCCGAGCTGTGTTAAGTAAGACTGGCCGACCTGCACATCATTTTGATGTGTATCAGTTTCACCCTCAAGAAGGGTGCGGCGGAAACGCCAGCGTATTTGCCGTGAGGATAAATTTGCCGGCCCCTCCGGACAATATCGGCCGGTTGAGATTGGAAATGAGCCCGTGATACGATCACGCATCCTTACTTATCTGACATGCCGATTCGCATTTGCGATCATTTTTCCAGCCTGGGTGCTTTTTTCAGTCAATGCCTGCACGGTAAAACATCATGCCATCCCACCCGGTAAAATCCCCAAAGTAGATACCGTAACG
>JASFIU010000514.1:0-3687 GCA_050122495.1 Desulfobacterales bacterium
AATCATGGGGGCCAATTCAGTGCCGACCATTTTGCCGCGCATTATTTTTGGAAACTATTGTTGCGGTGAGGGCATGGAGTTATAAAGCGGAAACTTGACACGGCGTTTGTTACATAGCGAGTATTTTACGAATATTTCCAAATCGGTCACGGGCGATGGGGATACGGCGGTTGACAGGGGGATCAAGGCGGAAATCGTAGTCTCGAGAGCTGCGAGGGGTGAGGGAACGAACCCTGTTCAAGTTGACAATATATTCCCTATGACAGCGTACGAATGCCGGCGCCGGCAATTTTTTGGCAAGTTCGCCCAACCGCTGGACGGATTTATAGGGTTTTTTTCGTTTAGTTCGAATCAATGTATTCTCTCCCTTGGCTTCCAGATAAAATATCCCATCTATCTCGATCAGATCAATCGATCCGTCCGCTCGTTTCACAGGAAGCCTTTGAATAATCCCATCCATAGTTTTCATGTGTAGCTCATTCTATACTCGTTTTCCATGGGTTGTCGTTTTGCGCCATAAATCGTCGCTCTAAAGCCATGAGTGGTCGTTTTACACTATAGGCTGGCAAGGATTCTTTTATTCAAATGTCAATATTTCACCAACGTCCCCATTTCCTTCGTTGTATACAAAGGAAAGCTATATAACACCGGGACGGCAGGTTATTAAAAGTGCCGGTGGGAAAGATAAAGGTTACCTGCAGCAAAGTAAAATTGATCCCAGGCGGACCGTTCAGTATGATAAAGACGGTAATGAGGTTGGGTACTGGCAGAAAAGCCTGATCGATCCCAGAAAAACTGTATTTTACAAGAAGTAAATCTATTATTGGAATATCACAAATAATTTATGCAAATTTCAAGTTTCTATAAACCTTTTCCCAAAACGCAATAAATCAACCCCGTCCCTCTATAGACTTATTCAAATATTTTACTTCAATTTATTTCTTATAAAAAGCAATTTAAATTCATGATCGATTTAATTTCTTAAAGATAAGTTGTTGAAGTTTATGAAAATCTTATTGACTTTTTTACTTTGTAATTTTAACTAAGCATTAAATTGTTCGAGTATATGGAAACCAATACACGCTCAATCTCTTCCGAGAAAAGATCTCAAGCTGAGTAAGAATCATTCTTCTTCTGGCGCTAGCGGTCAACTTAAATCTCTCTGTTAAAATAAATACGAATCTGTTCTTAGAATTTAATCTAAAAATTGGATAAAGTTTTAATGGAGAACCCCCCTCAAATTGTGCTCATCGATATCCTATCTAATTGACCTGAAGCGGTTCTCCAACTATAGGATCGAATCCTTTCCTCATCTGATTCTCACGCTCGCTCGGATTGTGGACATAATGAGTTGCCCTGTTTGAAACCTTAAAAAGGAGGTGCCACATGAAAACTTCAGATTATCTCAAGTGTGCGATTTTGCTATGTGTATTCTTATTTGCAGCCTGCCAGTGCAAGCCACCTATTATTGGAGATGCGCAATGCGATAACATCGCAAAGAAAGGCTATGTTTCCATCCTGGTCCTAAATGTAGACTATGAAGTTGTCAATCATGAAAAAAATCTAAAACGAATTGCCAATTTCGTGGCGAATAATCATGTTGATTTAATTCTTTTTCAGGAAGCAGAGGCATACGGCGGCATTACCGGGCCGGCCGACGCCACAAGCGAGCTGCGTAAAATCCTTTTAAAGAAGTACAAGATGAGATTTAACATGACATCTGCAGCAGACATATTAATTTGGGGAAACGCGATTCTAAGCAGCTGTGAAATAACGGAAACCGACTTAAAAAAAATCAACACGCCTGGTACTGTCGGGAAAGGGGCAATAGGACTAAACCGCAATGTACTTCTGGCCGTTATATCAATTCCCGACTATGGCAAAGTAAATGTTTATAATACCCATCTGTGCGCCAGGTGCGAAAAATCAGAGCGTGAAGTCCAACTTGACCGAGCGCTTTCCTGGATAAAAGAAATAACTCCCGACTCCCGCCTTGCCATATTTGGCGGAGACTTAAATTTTGATCTTTTTATCAATAATGGTGCAGAGGTTCCAATGTATAAAAAAATCATAAAAGCCGGATTAAAAGATGCCTACGCCGACTACATGAAAACCAACGGCGTAGGCCTTGACGACTTATGTGAAGACGAGGACAAACCAGATGAGCATTGCACCAAAGGTGTTACACGGATAGACGACAAAAACGGCCGCCGAGTTGATTATATCTTCATAAAAAGTCCCCCTGGTATCAAGAGTGCTAAAGTGGTTTTTAATAGTGTGGTAAGTCATACAGAACCCACAGTATCAGATCACGCCGGCGTCTTTATACGCTTAAATCTGCACTGACGCGAGGTAAAAACGACTGAACTCTGAATATGGGGAGTTAAGAAGGGCACGCCTTTACGTTTTTTGACCGGCACGCATGGCAAACGATCATGATGTAGGCAATTGGCACCGGCTATCAGTTGTCCGCCGACGCAAAATAATTTGAGAAAGGAGCTGTACAATGGTTAGCGCAAATAAGAATATCTCTTTATCATCGCGTAAAGTGCTGCTAAATCTAAAACGCTTTTCCTTTATGCTGCCTTTTACTCTATGCATTCTTGTTTTGATACTTTCTGGCTGCGCCTTGAAGCTGTTTGAAATTCAAGAGGACAAATTGAATCTGAATTCCGAACTGAAGGAGTTAAAAAAAGACCGGAAAATTAAGGATGAGGATAAGGAGAAAATTGCAGATCTGAAAGAAATCCTTGAAAAAAGGGCCAAGCCTAAAATCGGCAGAAAAAAAGACGAAAAGAGTAATCTGGTACGCTATATCAGAGAGGATATACAGGATAAAATTGATGATGAGTGGGAGACGGGCTGGGATTACCTTCAGCGCCTGGAGATACCCATATATCAGGATGACGGCGGAAGCGATGGCATCCTGGTTCATATAAATAATCTGCCGATGTATGAGCGCGGCGATAACATAATCAACAGTACAAACTCGAAGCCACAGATTAAACTGTCGTTCTTTCATCTTTCCGATGTTCAGCTTCGTGACGAGAGAGTATATATGTTCAGAAAAGAACTAACTGATTTTTTGGACTTATTCACAGACGGGTTTTCCCATCACCCAAATTTGGTTGGGTATGATCATTCCTACTATCTTAATCTAATTGGTGTTATGAAGCTTCTAAATAAAAAACTCGGTGAAGAGCAACCTGTCCCCTCATTCATGATTCACACCGGAGATGTTGCGCATATGGGTGTTGTCAGCGAACACTATGAATTCCTTTATATAACCAATGAGCTCACCATCCCATGGTATAACGTTCTGGGAAATCATGACTATCCCGTGTACGGGAATCTTTCTTCCAAGGATGTGGGTGTCATAGACCCGAATATGGGATTTCAGACACTGTCTTGCAGATATAATTTTATCAATATGCATGGTATGGGATTTGAAATTGACCCAAATGTATATTTCTCGCCGATTAACGCCCCGCACGACTCAACATGGGAAGCAAAAAAAAGCGTATACAACGGTTTTGATATGAAAGGGGCAAAATCTGTGGTCGCGGGCAACAAAGAAAAGCCCTGCAAAGAATGCCCCGGTGGAAAGACCTGCAAAGAATGTCCCGATGGAAAGCCCTGCACAGAATGTCCCGATGGGAAGTACTGCGGGAAGTGCTCTGATAGAAA
>JASFIU010000515.1:0-3682 GCA_050122495.1 Desulfobacterales bacterium
CGCTATGCATAGATGAAAATAGCACGGGCTGTCAATTAAGCCATTTCATTTGACAGTATGTATCCTGGAGGAGTTTTGCGAACGATTTCTCCGTTTTTGTTATACTCCTCGACAATGATGGCGCCATCTTCAAATGTGTTTTTGCGCGTCGTATCTTCCTCTTGCTTTAAATTCAGGTCAGATGCTTGACTGTCCTCCGTTTTTTCAATCGGTCGTTTCTTTCGGATCTGATCGTTTTCCTTGACAGCAAGATCCTGGGTTTGCATCTCGCTATCATAGCTTGTCCGCACGGTGTGTTGCATGGCGGCTTCTCCAATAGCGTTTAACATGGTTTCCTCCTTTTTTCGGATGAGCCCTCCTGACTCATATGCTGGCGATGCTCACGGCTAAATGTCAGCATCTTTTTCGACCGCGTCTTCGTCCAATTGCTCAAGCCTGTTCATCAGAAAGCGCTTATCTTTGATCGATAACGCGGTTGTTTTCTTTTTGTTTAGATCGTCAATCACATTAAAGACGAACGTTGTTTCCTCATTGGTGCTGGTTTTTTCAGTTTCCAGGGGACCATCGAGCTTGTTGGCCTTGATTTCGCTGTTAGAGCCATAATGAGAAATTTTGCTTAAAATATCTTTGGCTACCTTTTCAATTGTGGCCCTGCGTTTACCTTCGGGTGATAGATTAATCTTGTCGGACAGCGGCTTTTTATGGCCCGGGTTCTGTTTTTGGACACCTCTGTCCTGGCTGAGCTGCTTACTGTAAACATTTAATACATTATGAATTTGATAACTGGTTACAAGCATTAGGCAATTTTCCCCTGTCTGGTTTATCGGTAACCCTTTGTAAAAACTTTAGGGAAAAATGAAAATGGGGGGGCGTCTGACTTTATAAGTATCTGTAATTATTTATAAAACCATATTTTCGTCGGCGGGAATTTTCCAATCGAAAACACTTCGGTCGTACGGGTCGTAAAGCTGTGTGTGTTGTATTCCGCAAATAATTTGCAGCACAAAGTTTTAGGTGTCGAATAACAGAGAACAGAGGTCAGAAAACAGATGACAGATGAAAAAAGGAGACTGTGTTCCGTCATCTGACCTCTGTCTTCTGTATCTTCTGTTAATCATCAAAGTCGCCGGCCGGACCTTTATCACTTTTAATTTCAGCAGCTTTTATTTGAATTTGCTCGGGAGTCCATTTTTGGGGGTCTTCTGTTCGACTGGCTTTTGGTGCGGTTTCATAAGAACCGGTATCAAGAATGGCCTCGATTGCCAGCGATGCCGTGTTTTCAGCGTTGAAAACATTGACCAGCATGTCATATACAAAGCCCTCGACGCGGTCGATCATGCGTTCCCGAATCCCCTGAGGCTGCCCGAGCAGCTTGTTTTCAAAAGGCAGATTCAGTTTTTTGTAATTTCCACCCTGATATCCATGTTCATCGGCAAAGGCCACCATTTCAGCCCATATCTGTTCGGTAACGCCGGCGTCTTTAACTTTTTTGAAGTTACCCTCATCATCAAGTATGGCATTCCCATAATCATTTACTTCGAGGCCCCATGAAATCATTTGCAGGGCCGTTGCAACGTTTGCTTTTGTGGTGCGTGTTTTGGCGGCAATTTCTCGCAGCCGGTCTGAATTGTTGCCCGAAGTTCCATGCTGCGCCCCGGAAATTTGATAATCCGTCAGCGCATTATGAATTTGGCTGGTTAAGTCGACCTGTATTCCCTGACCACTGGCCTCAATTCCATGAGTGGTGCCGTTGTTTAATGCAATCCAATCCGGGAAAATGTCATGGGCGTTTAAGCCCTGAATGAGAAATAAGGCCTCCTCTACAGTCGAAAGTCCCTCTTTTCCTTTAATTTCACCAACTTCAGTTTCAAGTCCGGACCATTTAGGGACATATTTACTCAGCGCGATGCTGGCCAATAGGTTTTTATCGTCCGCCATATGAGATGCATCGATGGCCATGGAAGTAATCCCGGCCTCGAACAGAGTTGGAATTTCGACTCTGGCAGCCTCCACGTCAGCCTCGCTTTTAATACCGTAGTGATCGGCGTGAATGGCCACCGGGATGGTAATTTCTAATTCGTTGCAGGCCGCATCAACAATCCGGGCGATATTCCAGTAATTTACTGCACAGTATGCACTGGCGCCACCTTCCGACTTTGCGATTTCGATAATCAGGGCGGCATTGGCTCTTTGAGCGGCTCTCAGGGCGCCCCGAATTACAAAGCTGTTTCTGCCGTTGGCTGCCATGGCAATGGCTTTGCCCTTGGCCAGCATCGCTCGGTCGATAAATTTTCCGCTAACGATCATGGCCTTGGAATTTGGGAAAAGCTTAACAATATTGGGGGGGCGACCCATTTTTAGCGCATTTTCGAAATGCTTTGATTTGCCTGCTCCAGCGATTTTTTCCGGCATGGCGCTTCCTCCTCTATAATAAATTAAGCGATGAGAAATTCGTTTCTTGAATATCTATCTTGATAATGGGGTGTTGAATAAAAATGAAAGGTGCTGATGCAACGGCGGGTAGCAGCAGATCATGCATAAACGTCGACCAGATGACCTACCTGATCGGCATCGGCATATTGTAAACATCGGGTGACATCGTAGTTATTGCCGCGAAAATCAAAACGGATGGGATCGGCCTTCGTCAGCGAAGAAGACCGCCGTATCAGTTTATGCGGCTCAACCGATTCCTGACCGTGATCCTGATGGGTCACCCCATTATCGTGGGCATATGGCAGAACCTGATAATGGTGTTCGGGGTAGGGGATCAGATTGTAATTTGTAGAAACAACCATCTTGTCCTGCAGTTTGTCAAACAGGGCCGAATGAATCTGTAAACAGCCTGTTTTTTATATAATTAAGCCGTATTTTTAATCGGTAACAAGAGAATAGAGAAAAAAACAGCACCCTGTCAAGTATAAATTTGTTTAAATACCAAATAATTAAATTTATTCGGAAGGTGTCAAGGGAACTGTTTTCAGGGTAAAACGGGTGGGGAGGAATTAAAAGGCTTTTCAGGCATTCTCAAGATGATTTAAATTTACTGAAAAGCCTTTTTATAACCTGAGCATAAACCAATCAGAATCGTGGTCAAAATGACGGTTATTTGAAAAAAAAGGTAGTTTTATTGGGATTGATCTTCTTTTTTATTTATTTTGATCCTGGCATTGTAGTCGTCAATTAGCGTATCTCGTTCTTTTTGTTTTTTCATGAAGTCTTGGCCCCGCAAATTATAGCTTTCAATCCGTTTGTTGTAGCTGTCGACCTGCTCTCTGGTTTTAACCTTTTTTTTGTCCTGGGCGAGCTGCTCCTTTTCTTTCAACAAGGCGCCGTATTCTTGATCGATTTCTTGCTGAATTGCTTCGATTCGGCTTTTGAGCTCTTCAATGCTGCCTTCCTCGGGCTCATCCTCCGATAAATCCGGAAAATTTGTCTGTTGTTCCGATTGTTGCTGATTTTCCTGGGTTGCTTCTTGCTCGGTGTTCTCTTCACTTTCTGATTCTACGTAACTGCGAATCTTGGAGCGCTGGTCTTCCGGTACAAGATTAATATCATCGGTGAACCGAATATTGCCGTCTTCATCGGTATATTTATAGAATTCAGCAGAGGCACCTGCTGAAAACAGAAGAAGGCTGATCAATACAAAAATTTTTAAAAACGTCATTGCTGGATTCTCCCCGTT
>JASFIU010000516.1:0-3673 GCA_050122495.1 Desulfobacterales bacterium
AAACCGGCCACCGCCATCTGGCTGAGCTCCTGGGTGATGAGCCCCAATACCAAGCATCCCAACGAAGCCTGGCAGTTGATAAAATTTATCACCAGTAAAGATATTGAGTTGAAATGGTTTCTAGATAATCGGGTGACCTCATCGCGCAAAGATGTTAGCGGCGTGGCTCCGGAGATCTTGAATGACAAATTTGCCAGTGTCATGGCCTCCCAGTTGCCCTATGGAAAAGTAGAGCCGCAGATTCCGCAATGGCCTGAAATTATGGATACGTTTACGACCTCGCTTCAGGAGGCCATCGTGGGGATGAAGACTCCCGAACAAGCACTGGGGGAGGCTCACCAGAGGATCAACGCGATCCTGGCCAGATAATATCACCTGAGCTGTTCATACCGGTGGAAAGGGAAGTGTCCGGACTTCCCTTTCCCATTTTATAGCGATAACGGATATATGTCATGCGCATAAATGACCGTTACATGTGGACGGTTTTCGTGCTGCCGGCTCTTTTTCTTTTGATTTTAGTGCTGGGCTGGCCGGCAATTACCAGCATTCTGTACAGTTTTCAGCCTAGCCAGGCCGGCGCGACCGGCTATACCCTGGCCAGTTACAACGCCCTGCTCAAGGACCCCTTTTTCAAAACCACCTTTTGGAATACCTTTGTTTTTGTTTCTTTCAGTGTTGGCTGCCACATGGTTTTAGGCTTGGCGGTTGCCATGGTGCTCAACAGCGCTTTGCCGGCCAAGCCCCTGTTTCGCGTGATTGCCCTGTTGCCCTGGGTGGTTCCGGATGTTGTTGCCGGTATCATCTGGAAATGGATGTACAATCCCATATACGGGGCGCTAAATGATTTATTGATCAGGGTCGGCATGCTTGAGAACCCGGTCGAATGGTTGTCCAATCCAAAACTGGCCATGATCAGCGCCATCCTCGTCAATCTCTGGCGCGGGTTTCCGTTCGTCATGCTGATTTTGCTGGCCGGCCTGCAGGCCATCCCCAGGCATCTCTATGAAGCGGCTGCAATTGACGGCGCATCGAAGTTGACCCAATTCATTCACGTCACCCTCCCGGGACTCAGAAAAATGATTGTGGTCGCCCTGGCCCTGGACATCGTATGGGAAGTCCGGCGATTCGGACTGATCCAGGCCATGACCCAGGGAGGGCCCGGTGTTTTGACCGAGGTCCTTTCGACTTATACGTACAAACAGTATTTTCAGTTTTTTCGATTTGAATATGCGTCGGCCATTTCGGTCGTTATGACCGTTGTTTTACTCTTGGTCAGCCTCCCTTATATCTGGATGATCAGCCAGGAAGAGTAACCCTATGCATGCAGCGAAATCACCATTAAACATCATCCTGCCGAAAGCCCTGATCTGGGTATTCCTCATCCTGGTGTGCATTTACTGCTTAATCCCGTTTGCCTGGATGCTGTCCACATCACTCAAGACCGAATCCGAGGCGTTTCGCATTCCGCCGACATGGATTCCGCTTGAGCCGACCATTGACAGTTATATCGGCATCTGGGTGCGCAAAAATTTTGGCATCTATTTTTTAAACAGCACCATTATTTCGCTGGCGACCGCAATTCTTTCCACTTTTTTCGGCGCCCTGGCCGGATACGGATTTTCCAGATTTTTATTCAGAGGTCGCAAGTTTTTAATCGGTTTCTTTTTGGCAACCCAGATGTTGCCGGGCGTTTTGCTGGTAGGGCCTTATTTTAAAATTTTGAGCCGATTTGGACTTTACGATACCCGCACGGGGCTAATTATTGCTTTTTTAACCATCTGTTTGCCTTTTTCGACCTGGATGATGAAAGGTTTTATCGATAAGGTGCCCGTTGAGCTCGATCAATCCGCTATGGTGGATGGCTGTTCGCGCCTCGGCCTCTTTTTTAAAATCGTTCTGCCCATCGTAGCGCCCGGTATGGTGGCCACCATATTGTTTGCATTTCTACTGGCGTGGGGGGATCTTCTCTGGGCGCTGTGTCTGACCTCAAGTGAAAATATGATCACCGTCACTCTGGGTATCGCTCGAACCGTGGGTGAATTCAGGATTATCTGGCCCATGCTGATGGCCGGGTCATTGGTGGGCGGCATGCCGGCGATTCTGCTTTATATCTTTCTGCAACGGTTGCTGGTCCAGGGTTTGACAGCCGGTGCCGTTAAGGAGTAATGGAATCGAAGAAAGGGAATGAATATGACATTTCAAGGTCAGGTTGCCCTGATAACAGGAGCTGCCAGAGGTATCGGCAAGGCCATCGCCGAAGCCTTCGCACGGGAACACGCCCATGTAATCTTCAATGATCTCCGGCAGCATGACGAACTCGTCAAAGTTGCGGAAAGATGGTCCAAATCCAAATCACAGTGCCTCGCCATCCCGGCCGATGTGAGCGACACCGCCCAGGTGGATAATATGATGGCTCAGGTCCAAAAGACATTCAAGCGCCTCGATATTCTGGTCAACAATGCCGGTATCATCCGCCGGGGCTCGATCGAAACGGTCACCGAAGAGGAGTGGGACCAGGTCATCCAGGTGAATTTAAAAGGCACGTTTAACTGCTGCAAAGCCGCGGCAGACATGATGATCAAACAGCAATCGGGCAAGATCATCAATGTTTCCTCCATCGCCGCTAAAACCGGAGATATCACCTCGGCGCCCGGATATGGCCCTTCCAAAGCTGCCGTGGACGCATTGACCAAAACACTGGCACGGCAACTGGCCGCTCACGGCATCAATGTCAATGGGGTTGCGCCGCATGCGATTGAAACGGACATGAGCGCCGAGTGGTCAGAAGAAAAGAGACGGGCCATCGTGGAAGCCATTCCGTTAAAACGACTCGGACAGCCGCAAGATGTCGCCGAAGCAGTCCTGTTTCTGGCATCGGACAAGGCCGCTTTCATTACGGGTGAAATTTTAGACGTGAACGGAGGCTTTTTGATGGATTAAAGGGGAAATTCTTCAATTCCCGATCAACTTCTTTAATAGAAGACCGGTACCCATGCGATGGAATGTAAAGGGTGAGGAAAGAAGCCATGGCCGAAATCAGGCTTGAGGGTGTAACCAAAAAATTTGGCGAAAACATTGCCGTAGATCACATCGATCTGACCGCCAGGGACAAAGAGTTCGTTGTTCTTGTCGGACCTTCCGGATGCGGCAAGACAACCACCCTGCGGATGATTGCCGGGCTGGAAGAGGCTACCGAGGGAGAAATTTTTATTGGAGAGCGCCAGGTCAACAATGTCCCGCCCAAAGATCGGGATATCGCCATGGTTTTTCAAAATTACGCCCTGTATCCGCACATGTCGGTATATAAAAATCTGGCCTTTGGCTTGAAGCAACGAAACCTTCCAAAATCCGATATTGATGTGCGGGTGAACGATGTTGCCAAAATGCTCGGCATCGGCGAATTTCTAAAGCGGAAACCCAAAGAGCTCTCCGGTGGTCAACGTCAACGGGTTGCCATGGGGCGCGCCATCGTCCGTAAGCCTCTGGTTTTCCTTTTTGATGAACCCCTCAGCAATCTGGATGCAAAATTGAGAGTTCAAATGCGAGCTGAGCTTGGCAAGCTCCATCAGCAATTGGAAACGACCATCATTTATGTAACCCACGATCAAATTGAGGCGATGACGCTGGCAGACCGTATCGTCATCATGAATGAAGGCGCCATCATGCAGATCGG
>JASFIU010000517.1:0-3649 GCA_050122495.1 Desulfobacterales bacterium
TCCTGACATGATATTAACAGCCATTCTAGAATTCTCCCTCACCTGATCTTGATTAAATGCAAACAAGAGATTGTACAGCCGCTACACTAATAAATAGGTAACAAATGTCAAGCAGGATTCTCGGAGTCCTGCAGGTCCTGTCGATTTCGTCACGCCCGGTTTTTAATATACACCCCAATATGAATCAAATTTCAGGAAAATAAAAACCGGAGCAAGGCCGATATGCTTCACTCCGGTTATCAAATTGTTTTCCGATGGAAATCTTTAATTTCTATTCTTCCAGCTGGTCAAGGAATTGATCGACCGAAAGTGTCTGCCCCAGCAGAGGGAAAATTTTCGCTTCGGAATGATTTTGTTCTTCCTCAGAGTTGGCAGCCGTTGCATCCTTCATTATGGTCACACCATATCCCTTGTCATAAGCTGTGCGCGCGGTGCTTTCAACACAGAAATTCGTCAAAAAGCCGCCAATGACCACGTTCTTAATATTGCCCTCCTTTAACAGTTCATCCAGATTGGTTTTATTAAAGCCACACAGGGTGCACTTCCCGCCGACAATCTCATCCCCTTCCTGGGGTTTTAATTCATCAATAATCTCGGCTCCCCAGGTTCCTTCACGAAAGGCATCGCCATCGGCCACCGCTTTGATAATTCCCTGCATTTGGTGATCCTCAAAATAGTTTTCATTAAATACAAACGGCGAATGGATCACCAGAGCGCCTTTTTTACGAGCTTCATCCGCCAGTTTCACGGCGTTTGAAATCGTATTCTGGCGGGCAATTTCACCCTTTACGCCGTCATGCAGTTTTCCCCCTTCTTTACAAAATTCGTTTTGAAACTCTATTAAAACAACCGCTGTTTCTTTTGCCTTCATTTTATTGCCTCCTTTCATTCGGATTTACGGCTGAAATAAAGATTGGCCAATGCAATCAGAGACGTGCCGACGATCAGCAAAAAAGAAATGGCATTGATCACCGGTGTGCTGCCATCTCTGACCTGAAGGTATAAATTAATCGGCAGGGTGGCCTCGTGTCCCACCAGAAAAAGGGTGGTGTTGAAGTTCTCAAAGGACATCAAAAAGGCCACCGCTCCCGCCCCGATAATTGCCGGTCTTAAAAACTTTAGCGTTATATGCCAGATCACCTCAAAACGGTTAGCCCCTAAATTCAGGGCCGCTTCCTCAAGAGTGCGGTCAAATTTCCTCAGACGTGCGGATACCACCAGGGTTACCAAAGTGGCAATGAATGAAAACTGGCCCAGGACGACCAGCCAAAATCCCGGGCGAAATAGCTCCACATCAATATTCCAACGCGTCTCGAAATAGGTTCCCAGGGTATTGCTCAGCAAGAGGATCGAAATTCCCAGAATCACGCCTGGAATGACCAGCGGCGCGAGCATCAGAAAATAAAGCAGTGGTTTAAAACGAAAATCTTCCTGCTCAAATAGAAAGGCGGCACAGGTGCCCACCGCCATCGACAGCAAGGTGACAAAAAATGCCACCCGAAAACTGACCCAGATGCTGTCCAGGTTGATCTGATCGTGAAAAATCCCAACCCGGGAGGGCAAATCGGCCGTAAACCACTCCACCGTAAAACCCTCCCAGGGTAAAGACGGAAACTGGGAATTGTTAAATGCCAGTATGCAAGTCACCAGCAGCGGGGCAAACAGAAAAGTAAAATACAGCACCACGTAGGACTTAAAAGCCCGATTGTAGGTTTTAGAAGTTGGCAGCGTTCGTATCATTGCACGACTTTTTTAAGGTTTTGGCGGGTCAGCTTTAATCCCAGCCAGACGATAATGGATGACAGCACCAGTAACAGAAACCCGAAGGCCGAGCCCTGATTCCAGTTAAAACTGGCAATAAACTGGTTATAAATCTGTTCGGTAAACCACAGCGCGTTTTTACCCCCCATCAGATTGGGTGTGAGATAGTTGCCCAGTGTCAGCATAAATACAACGATCGCTCCCGATACGATGCCGGGCGTGGCATGCGGAATAATAATCTTGAACAAAATAGTCCACATATTGGCACCCAGATCATAGGCTGCCTCCACCAGGCTGTCGTCCAGGCTTTCCAGTACCGAAACAATCGGAACCACCATAAAGAGCATGGAGGTGTAAACCAGACCCAGAATCATGGTGGAATCTTTATAAAGCATCTCCACGGGCTGTCCCAGGATCCCTATTTTTGTTAAAAAATGATTGATGACGCCGCTTTCCCGCAGCAAAATCATCCAGCCGTAAACCCTTACCAGTTCACTAACCCAGAAGGGAAGCAGCAGTAAAACCAGCAGAAATCCCTGGAATTTAGGGGCCACCACTTTAGTAATATAAAAGGCAACTGGAAGGGCGATGACAAAGGTAAGAAACGTTACCAGAATAGAATAAATCGCAGTCCGCACAAATGTCAGCCAGTAGATGGGCTCCTCAAAAAAACTTAGATAATTTGAGAAGCTCCAGATCATTTGGCCTTCGTCATTTTCCATTCGAAAAGACATGACCAGCAGGTCGATTTGAGGCAAAACGATCAGAAGAACCAGCCAGAGCAAAACCGGTGACAAGAAAAAAAACAGGCCCCATCGTTTTTGATTCTTCATGTCAATAAATCCCGGTTCCAGAGTTCTGGGTTCAGAAGTTCAGGGTTTAAGGTTCCGGTGTAGGGCGGGCCTCTGCGCCCGCCGTTCAGAGGTCGGCACGGAGGCCGACCCTACTTTTCTTTTTATCATCGTTGTTCTGTTATTCAACCTTTGAACGCTGAAGCCTGAACCTTTGAACCTTGACCCTTTCTGGGGAAGCAGATGCCGGACTGTTGGTCCCAACCGATTTCAATTTTATCGTTTTCCCGGATGTAATCGAATTGCCGCGTCTGCGGCAAGGCGATGAGCAATTCGGTATCCGCATCGAGCGGATGGGCCAGCAATCTGCTGTTAGCACCGTCAAAAAGAATATCTTTGACAACCACTTCAAATCGATTCAGGTCGGTCAGGCTCGCATCCGGTTGAATCAGCATAGCTTCAGGTCGCAGAAAAAGATCCACTTCAGCTCCAGGCTGCAGGTTCTCGCGAACCTTGGTGCGAAATACCGGCCCTTCGTTGGTTTCGACTTCAGCGCGGGTATCTTTACAATGGCGGATGCGGCCGGACCAGGCATTGTTATCCCCAACAAACTGAGCGACAAAAGGCGTTTGCGGGTTGCTATACAAATTCTGAGGAGTATCGATTTGTTCATAAACGCCTTTATTCATCACCGCAACATGGTCCGACATCACCAGGGCTTCGGATTGGTCATGGGTAATGTAAACAAATGTAGTACCGACTTTGGCCTGCAGTTTTTTCAATTCGACCTTCATCTGTTCTCTGAGTTTCAGATCCAAAGCCCCGAGGGGCTCATCTAACAGTAGAACTGCAGGTTCGAGTACCAGACATCTGGCAATGGCCACGCGTTGTTTCTGCCCGCCGGAAAGCTGATCAATTTTTTTATCCCCAAATCCAATCAGATCCACCCGTTCTAAAATGGTGGCCACTTTTTCATTGATTACCGCCTTACTGTCGCCGCGTCGTTTTAAACCAAAGGCAATATTCTCGCCGACGTTCATCATCGGAAAGAGGGCCAGGTGTTGGAAAATCAGGTTTACCGGCCGTTTATTCGGCGG
>JASFIU010000518.1:0-3647 GCA_050122495.1 Desulfobacterales bacterium
CCAGACCTTCGGGGTGGGAATATCGGTGGTAGACGCTTGTCCCTCTAAAAAAGCAGCACGATTTTTCATTTTAAATTCATCAAGCGATTTACCGGTTGCAACAAGGATTTCCCATGGCTGTGTATTACCCCAGGATGGCGACCACCGTGATTTATCAATCAGGTCTTGAATGATTTCTTCTGATACTGGCTTGGGCAAAAATTGACGGATGCTGCGCCGTCCGAGCACGGCTTGCTGCAGTTCCATAAGGCCTCCTTTGTTTAAAACATTGGATTTCTGAGATCGCTATTCAGATGGACCCATTTTAAAAATATGGATCACTACTAAAGTTTCATGCCGGGCAGATTCAAGGATGCCGTATTGCCGCCATCTACCGCAAGGGCCTGTCCGGTCACATAGCTGGCTTCATCGCTCGCCAGAAACAGGATGACATGGGCTACCTCTTCGGGTCTTCCGAAGCGCCTTAATTCACAACGGCTGCCCAGCTTGTCCTCTTTGCCCCTTTCCCTGGCATGGTCGAAAATCGGGCGGGTCATTCCTGTTTCGATCAGTCCGGGACAAACGGAATTTACCCGAATATTGTATCCGCCCAGATCACAGGCCGCTGTCTGCGTAAAATTAATGAGCGCCGCCTTACTGGCGCTATAAGCATTTCCGCCGGCGCCGGACCGCAAACCGGCAACCGATGCAATATTTACAATGGAACCGCTTTTTCGATCCTGCATGTGCGCGCAAATATATTTCGTCGTAAACACCGCGCCCATGACATTGACATCATAAACCCGGTGCCAAACTTCTTTATTCTGCCGATCAAGGTCTGCGATATCTCCTGCAACGCCGGCAACATTGCATAAAATATCGATTTGAGGATAGGATTTCAAAGCAAGGGCGATCAGTGCTTTGACCTCGTCTTCCTGGGATACGTCCGTCCTTTTGACAACCGCTGTTCCACCTGATTCAGCAATGATAGCGGCAACTTCTTTTAACCCATCTGAATTAACATCTGCCAATACGAGTTTGGCACCTTCTTTTGAAAACAACATCGCAGTTGCTTTGCCGATGCCGCTGGCCGCTCCGGTAACGACGGCCACTTTGTTTTCAAGACGTCCATACGTTTTCATTATAAACCCCATGTTTTCAGGTGTCAGTGTTCAGGTGTCAGGAAAATATAGAGGACAGAGAACAGAAAACAGATGACAGATGAAATTGTACCGACAGTTTTCTGTCATCTGACACCTGACACCCGAAACCTGAAACCTTAGATGTTGGCAAGCATACCGCCGTCAACATATAAGGTTTCTCCGGTGATATAGCCGGAATCTTCAGAACACAGAAATAATACCGCTCCCACTATTTCTTCCGGCTCGGCCAGACGCCCTTGTGGAATTTTAGCCGCCACCAATTTTTCGGCTTCCGGATTTTCCCAAATAGGTTGACTGAAAGCCGTTTTGACCAGCCCGGGACCGACAGCATTTACATTGATCTTTAAGGACGCCCACTCTACAGCCATGCATTTGGTCAGCATTGACAGGGCAGCTTTGCTCGCATGGTAAGCCGACATGCCTGCACCACCGCGGACAGCACCTATTGTGGAAATATTAATAATCCTTCCCCCGCCCTTTTCAGCCATAATCCCGGCAACAGCCCGACTCAACAAGAACACCGCTTTACAATTGGTTCCAAATATTTTGTCCCAGCCGTCCTCCCTTAAATCCATGAGGGGCACCATGAAGCTTCGAGCCGCATTGTTGATCAGAATATCAAGCCCGTTATATGTTTTCAGCGTAAATTCTGCCAGCGCATCAATTTGTTCACCGAACATCAAATCTACCACCCGGGCATGAGCTTCCCCCCCTATTTGCTTGATTTCTTCAACGACCTTATCAAGCTCTTCTTCGGTTCTTGACGCCAGGACCACCCTGGCGCCGCATTCGGCTAAACCCAGGGCGATGGCGCGACCGATACCTCGGCCGCCGCCGGTAACAAGGGCAACTTTATTCTTGAGATCATATTTGCTTCCCATTTTATTCTCCTTTCAGGATTGGTTTCATGGGGTTGATGATCTATTTTTATCTACAATATTTTAGCTAGTTGGCTGACCACATATCATGTATCCGTTGAACTTTTCCCAGGGTCTTTAACCGCTTTAGATGTTTTTCAATATGCACCATCTCAAACCAGCGCATCAGATCCGGAAAATCAGCGTATGTTCGAAATATGAGATTGGGAATATAGAATATGTTGGGAAAAAGCTCAATCATGCCGGTTGATTGTTGTCTTTGGATTCAAGCAAAAGATGGATCGCCTGTCTGGCAAATTTCCGATACAGGTGATAGAAGAAAAGGCTGATGACTTCATGAAACTGGTCCCGCTTTTGGTCAAAATCCGCGGCCGATAATTTTTCCAGGTTGGTCTGATAATATTTTTTAAAACTGTTTACCACAAACTCCTTTACGAAATCGGCGATATAGCGCAGATCCTCGGGGTCGTGACCGTTTTTTGGGCCGAAGCCGATACGGTCCATATCAACCATCAATTTGCCGATGGCAACGTCATCGAGTGCATAAACCGGCTGTCCGTCATGCACTAGCGGTTCGATAAGTCCCCACTCTTCGGCTTTGTGTATCCATTTGTGCCCTAGGCCGGTCGTTTCGTGAAATGCATCTCGGCCGACGATTTTTGCGCTAAGCAACCGATCTGCAGGGCGAAAATATTTGCTGTGAAGTTCAAAAAAGGCCTGCTCAGAAGAAGGTTGTTTTTTGACTTTGCGGATAATTTTCCTGATCAAGGGAATTGGAAAATAATAATTGTCGCGCAGTTCCTTGATGAAGCGGATTTGTTTAACGTGATTTTCGTTGTAATCTGCGATGTTAACTCCGGATTTGTGGGGCTTGCGAAGTAACCCTTCACGGATATAAAAATGAATGGTTTCTTTGGGGACGCCGGTACGCTTAACTACGCTGCTAATCTTCATTTCTTCCTCGTTCGTAATTATGGATGATATACGAAAATTTATCAGATAAAGTCAAAAGTATGACTTCCAATTAATCCAATGCCAAAAAAGATGTCAAGGAAAAAATATTTATTGACATTTTTTTCTAATATAATTAGTAAGATTTACGTGTAGCGTGCTACACGTTATTGGTGAATCCGCTTTAAACAATCCGGCTAAAGCAAATTTTCTACCCGCATATGAAACCTAAAGAAAGGAGTTTCCCTAAGTCATGGCCCAACAACTGGTGGATAGACGCGATCAGGATTTTGTTATCTGGGAGCAAATAAATTGTGCGGAAATTCTTAATCATAAAAAATATAAAGAATTTAATCCAAAGACCTGTGCCCTCATCATTAACGAAGCCCGCGCATTGGCCATAAAGGAGCTGTTGCCGCTGCTGGCCGAAGGGGACACGGAGGGAGTTCACTATGAAAACGGGACCGTAAAGGTGCCGCCGAACTTCCACCGGGTGTATGAGCTCATAAAAGAAGGGGAATGGAACAATCTCAGCGTGCCGACGGAAATGGGCGGCCAGGGCGCTCCGGCTTTTATGGGCGCTGCAGCCGCTGAATACTTTTTGGGGGCAAACTGGCCTTTGTTCTGTTATGCCACAATGGGAAACGGCACCGCCAATATGATTCAACTATACGGC
>JASFIU010000519.1:0-3639 GCA_050122495.1 Desulfobacterales bacterium
TGACGCTGCTGGGCATATTGGGTGCGGTCATTTTTTCTCTGGCAGACTCATTGAGCTTGGCCTTAATCGGCCGTATCCTCCTGGGCGTTGGTATGGCCTGTAATTTGATGGGAACCTTTAAGCTATTAACCGAATGGTTCGAACCGATTATTTTCGCCACTCTTACCGGTCTTGTCGTGGCGATCGGCACCTTCGGTAATATCATCGCAACGACACCACTGGTGATGCTGGTAGAGCAAATCGGATGGCGGCATAGCTTTCAGCTGATTGCCGCCATCAATCTCGTATTGGTCATTACGCTTTTTATTGTTGTTCGCGACAGACCATCAGATGCCAGCCGCAACGCCTCCGGTGTGGAGGCAGCTATCAGTATGAAGCAGGCTTTTTTAAACCTGGCTGCCCTTTTAAAAAATAGAGATTACTGGATCATCTCGGTGGCATCTTTTGTTCGCTACGGCACATTTGCCGCTTTTCAGGCACTTTGGGCCGGACCGTTTCTGAGGGAAGTAATGGGTTACTCAGCCGTAAAAGCCGGCAACCTCATATTATCGATGACCATCGGAATGATTATCGGAAGTCCCTTCTGGGGGGCCGTATCGGACAGAATTTTCAAGACACGCAAATGGATCATCGTCATTAACTTTGTAATCGTTGCCGCAGTTGCGCTGATTCTAATGTCAATTCCAACAAATGCCAATGTGATGTTCGTCGCCGGGCCTTTCTTTACTTTCGGGTTTTGCTCAGCCGCCGGAATGCTGTCATACCCGCACATGAAAGATCTAATGCCCCACGAAATGGCCGGTGCGACCATGACCGGCATCAATTTGTTCAACATGTTGGGTCCGGCGGTTTATCTTCAAGGGTTGGGGGTTATGATGCAAGCCCTTTACCCGGAAGCGTCCCGGGGACCGGCCGCCTTCGATGCATCTTTTATGGTGTGTACCATAACCCTGCTGGCGGCAGCGGCGATCTACACCTTCACCAAAGAAAATAAATTAAGGACAAATTAGAGGCTAAGAGAAAATAAGCATTTTATTTTAACAGCTCAGCTTTTTTTAGAATGGCTTCAATCTCTGACAGTTCCCGCTCCGAAGAAGGCAGCAGGGGCAGGCGCGGGTCTCCTCCGTAATAGCCGAGCATATCCATGGCGGCTTTTAAACCGGGCACCCCGTAAACAGCCGTAACCGCTTGATTGACCGGCAGCATTCTAAGCTGTAGCTCCCGAGCCGCATCCAGGTCGCCCGATTTGACCAGATCATAGATTTTCACACACGCTTTGGGAGCCACATTGGCCAGTGCGCAGACGCCGCCGGCACAACCGATGGTCAGCCCGCTGAACAATACGCCAGCGGTACCGACCATCACATTAAAATCCCCGGCAACTCCATTTAATATTTCTCCGAGCTGGATAACATTTGCAGCGCTGTCCTTGATGCCAACGATATTGGGGTGTTGGGAAAGCCCGGCAACCACACCGGCCGCCAGGTTGATATGGGTAAACTTGGGCACGTTGTACACAAGGATGGGTAGCGGTGATTGATCTGCCAGTTCGGAATAATGCTTTATTAAGGCATTTTCTCGAATTCTGCCGGCATAATACTGGGGCGTGACCACCAAAGCGGCATGGGCGCCCAGTTTGGCACAATCTTCAGTGAGCCTTAATGTTTCGACAGTGGATTCACAGCCGGTTCCGGCGATAATCAGCATCTCATCATCAGCGGCTTGAACAACGCTTTCGACAGTCCTGCGCTTTTCTTCTTCAGAGAGATAGACATATTCACCGTTCGACCCCAGCACCACAAAGCCCTTTAGGCCGGTTCGGTTCCACTTTTCCACGTTGAATGCCAGTTTGTCGTAGGCGACCTTTCCGTTGCTGAACGGGGTGGTAATCGGGGGAAAAATGCCATGCAGATCAATCTTTGCCATTTTTTTATCCTTGTTTTAAAATTAACCGCAGACGCACGCAGAATGACGCAGACTATTTTGCCGAGCGACCCGCTCGGCAAAAAAATATCATTCCGCTTCGCGGAAAATTTTGTATAGACGTAAATTATAAAATCTACAAGTTTTAAATTTAATACCCAGTTTAAGATAAACACTAAAACTGTGTGCCCGCAGGGCATGCAGTTTTGCCTTGGTCGGGTCGGCCAAGGCAATAAAGCTGTCTGCGCGTGTCTGCGTAAATCTGCGGTTAAACAATCAGTTCCGATATGTGGCAGACTCTTGTGCTCAGGCCGTGCTTGCGGACGCCGTAGGATAGATGCATGATACAGGCCGGGCATGCGGTTACCAATAGATCGGCGCCGGTTTTTTTAAGATTCTCCATTTTACGACCCAATACCTGCTGCGACAGCTCATAATGCGCAAAGGCATAGGAACCGGCACCGCCGCAGCACCAGTCCGCTTCGGGCAAAGGGCGGTATTCGACTCCGGGCAACTGGTTGAGAATTTCGCCGGGCTCTTCAAGCAGCCCCTGGCCCCTGACGGCATGACAGGGATGATGATAGGTCACGGTAAGGGCTTGACCCGACAAAGACGCATCCGCCACGATGGTATGAATCATTTGCACCATATCTTTTACCCGGCCGGAGACCGCCTCGGCTTTTGCATGGTGTTTTTCGGTCTCGGTGAAAAGCTGAGGATATTTCTTTAAAAAAGAGGCACAACTGGCGCAATCGGTGACAATCACGTCAAATTTTTCAGAAGCTAAAATTGATAGATTTTTGGTGGCGAGCTTCCGCGCCGCTTTCAGATCGCCATAGGACCAGGCCGGCAATCCGCAACAGCAATTATCGAGCACATCGACGCTCTTGCCGATTTTTTTTAACAGCTGCATGGTCGCATGGCCGGCATTCTGGCTGATGATATCGACCCCGCAACCTATAAAATAACCGATACGCAGAGATTGACCGCTGCCTTGGTGCCGGCCGGTTTTGATTTTATCCCGAAAGGGCTGGGCCGGAAATCTTTCGACAATTTCATTGGCATGCACAAAGTCGCGGCCAAAAATTTTCAACAATCCCAGCGCACGTGCCAGATCCGTGACCCCGGAATTTTTGCTCAACGCCACCGCCCGGGCGGCCAGATGAAGCCGCCGGGGGTAGGGTAAGAGATGCTCAAACAGCAGGCGGTGAATGGATTTTCGACCGACTTTTTCCAGATATTCAGACCGGGCCCTGATAACCAGATCTGAAGTCGGGATTGCCGGAAAACAGTTGGCGGTACAGGCACCGCAGAGCAAACAATCAAAAAGGGGTTCTTCGACTTCTTTATTCCACGGCAGACGCCCCTCGATGATGGCGCGCAAAGTGGCCAGCCGTCCGCGGGCCACGCCGGTCTCATGACCGGTCGCTCGGAAGATCGGGCAGGCCACCTGACAGAATCCGCAGCGGTTGCAGTGGGAGATTTCATCGTAGTATTTAGAGATGTCGGTACGATTCATCTTAAATATATATAGCTTGCTAATTTAAACAAGCAACCTGTTCGTTGTCCATTGTGGGTTGTCCGTTGCACAAAATTTCGAAGTTGAGACAAAACTTAATGTATATGAAAACTCTTCATTAAAAGCCGCATTTTACCACTGACAACGGACCACCAACAACTAACGCTAAGCATTTATGCTTAGACCTTCCCCGGTAG
>JASFIU010000520.1:0-3635 GCA_050122495.1 Desulfobacterales bacterium
CGTCCATGACATCCTGGAAGCATCATATTCGCAGCAGGCCTTACAAAATGATATGGATATCATTCTGAAGCAGATGATCCTTGACAAATTTTCCGGCACTGACATATATTCCATCAGCTTTAATCTTTATTAATAGCCAGAAATTTTCTGAAAAGCGGGCGCAATGGACTGCAGGAAAATTATCAATGGGATAAAGCTGATCGCCGCATTCACGGGGATCTTTGCCATTTCCTTTTTAACCGGTTTCACCCCGCCGTCAGGCGCAGAGACGTGCCTGCCTAATCACAATCTGATTGAATTCTATGCCTGCGATGAAGAAGACATTAAAAGCGGCAACCCGCAAAGCAGTTTTTTAATCAAATCTGTAAATAATAACAGCCTCTCTTTCATAAAATCCGCCCTAACGTTAAAAGAATTCTCTCATACTCGAAAATTTTGGCTTTCTTCTTCCTCTCCACGTCCTCCACCCCAAGTTTAGAAATTCCACCGCGTTTTTTTACGATACCCTGTTCCAGTTTTAGACCGTTTCGATTCTATTGTTGAAGTACAAGGTGGATGACTCAGGTAGACGTTTTTAACTGCTGCAGTCAGCGCATAACCTGCCGCTCGCTGCAAGATCAACCGATTCTTTTTGCCTGCTAATCATTTTGAAAGGAAGGATTTATTTATGGCGATTATCACGATATCCAGGGGCTCTTACAGCAAAGGCCGGGAGGTCGCAGAAAAACTCGCCGAAAGATTGAACTATGAATGTATTTCGCGGGAAATTCTAATCGAGGCCTCAGCGCATTTCAACACCCCGGAAATAAAGCTCATACGCGCAATTCACGATGCCCCATCGATTTTGGACCGCTTTAGCCAGGGTAAGGAGCGCTATATCGCTTACGTTCGTGAGGCGCTTCTGGAGCATGCCGAGAAAGACAATCTCGTCTATCATGGATTGGCGGGACATTTTTTTCTTCAGGGGATTCCACACGTTTTAAAAATCAGAATAACGGCCGATCTCGAGGAACGCGTCAAAAACGAGGCTGCCAGAGAAAACATCTCTTCAGATAAAGCCCGAGAGGTTTTGGTCAAAGACGATGAGGAGCGCCGGAAATGGGCTCTGGCCCTGTACGGGATCGACCCCTGGGATTCTCGCATCTATGATCTGACGATTCATATCGGGTGCATTACAATAGACGATGCAGTAAATCTAATTTTAAAAGCAGTAAAACTTCCCTGCTTCCGTAAAACCAAAGATTCCCAGGCACTTTTAAACGACAAATTGCTCTGGGCACGTATCAAGGCGATTCTGCCGACAGAAAATGTCAGGGTGGTTTCTGGTAAAGTATTTGTCTCAATTCATGCACCCATTATTTATGAAGATACAGTTTCAAAAGAAATCAAGGCACAGATTTACGGTATAGAAGGCGTAAAGGAAGTCGAAGTTAATCTTTTGTCATATTGACCACTGAATAATGCGAGGCACATTTTAAAGCCTGCTGATATTAATACATTGTTCTCCGATAGCAGAAAACCAGATATCAAACAAGGAGGTACTCCACCGATGAGAAAAAGGTTGATCCTTGGGTCTTGTAGTCTGGCATTCCTATGCTTAGCGCTTACCTCTCCCGCGAGGGCAGGCGGTGAAGAAGCAGAGGCCATTATATGGGTAGCCGACACCCGTAACCTTACCGGAATTTGGCATTGGTTTGCAGCCATGTATAACGAGGCACCCCTAATACACGCCTTTTGGGTAATCATCATCACCGCCGTACAGGGTATCTTTTTAGGATTTGGCATGGATTGGATTATGCAACGGACCGGACTTGAGCTAGAAGAACGCGAACTGCGAGAATAATGGAGAAAAAAATGCTTCGGAAAAAAATGCTCGTATCCACTAATTTCATACTATTTTTGCTAATTCTTTTTGAAGAATCTGCCTGGGCCGGAAGTATTTGGTTTGTGCAGCTTCCCGTGTCAGGGGTTGAGATGTTTTGGCCCGTGCTGGTATTCATCGGATTTGCCGTGGGTGTTATCGGCGGCTTTTTTGGTATGGGCGGCGGGTGGATGGTGACGCCCTGTCTTAATTTATTCGGGTTTCCCATTCCGTTTGCTATCGGAACAGATTTGGCGCACATTGCCGGCAAGTCTATCATATCCACCATTCGGCACTGGAAATTTTCCAATGTGGATATAAAGATGGGCTTTAATTTGGTGATTTTCACCATGGCCGGAGTAGAGGTTGGTGCGCGATGCACGATGTATCTGGAAAAAATCGGGATTGTCGGGCCTGCCGTACGGTGGATTTATATCGGTTTCCTTTTATTGCTGATGGTTATGATCGGTTTCGACATCGCTAAAAAAAAGAAGATTGAAAAAACAGGTGAAACCGGTGAGTTGAATCGCGGCCTGCAGCTTTTTAAATACATTCAGGCCATAAAGATACCGCCGATGATACATTTCGAAACTGCCGGGTTAACCTGCAGCTTCTGGATGGTTGGACTTGTCGGTTTTATTACCGGATGGTTGGCAGGAATTTTAGGAATTGGCGGCGGATTGTTTCGCATGCCGGCCCTCCTTTATTTTATCGGGTGTCCAACGTATGTCGCCATCGGAACGGATTTGTTCGGCGTCTGTTTTTCGGGTCTCTACGGTGCTTTTACCTATACCCTGAAAGGCCGGATGGAAATTGTGGCCGTAATCATTATGCTATTCGGAGCTGCTATCGGCGCTCAAATAGGCACCATCGGCACCAAATACGTACGCGGCTATTTTATCAGGACGCTTTTCGGCCTGACGGTCGTCGTGGCCTGCATTGCCTTGCTCATGAAGCAGTTCGGCGCAGGCGAATCCGCTGCCTGGATCATCATCATATCTGTTGCTGTTTTTTGCGCCATCGTACTGTATCTGATGATCATCGGGGCAATGGCGGAGCTCAAGGCCAGCCAACAGCAAGGATAAGGAGGAGCGATGAAAACCATCGGGTTAACACTCATGATCATGATTTTTTTAGTCAGCTGCTATCGCCCGACCCAAAAAGTCATTCAGGGGCAGTGCGTCGGAAACGATAAAGACAGCCATATTTGTTTTATCGATGATGAAACAACTCCAGAAAAAGAGCGGATCCGAATTGAAACCGAATTAGCAACCATGGGACATGAACCCGCTGCGGGTGACTGGCTGCGCATATCCTACATCGAGAAGGAGAACACCAATAAGGCTTTAAAAATCATGAATCTAACCGCCCAAAAAAGACTTCTTCTAGACGTGGGAATCAAGCTGACAGACACCGGACCGCAAAAAATCCATTAAGCAGTGCCCAATGAAGAGAGTGGGAACAACGGGGGGGGCATTTGTTGGGGGAAAAGGTGATTTGGCATATTTTTAGTGATTTCTATTTACATCAAGCAATACATTAAAAAAGGCTTATAAGTATCTAATTTTACTTATAAGCCTTTGATATTATTCTGGAGGCGGCAGTCGGAGTCGAACCGACGAATTGCGGTTTTGCAGACCGCTGCCTTACCACTTGGCTATGCCGCCAAAAAAAATGGAGCGGGAAACGGGATTTGAACCCGCGACTTCGACCTTGGCAAGGTCGCACTCTACCACTGAGTTATTCCCGCTCTTGTAAACGATATTGTTTAGCC
>JASFIU010000521.1:0-3630 GCA_050122495.1 Desulfobacterales bacterium
GCGTGTTACCGGATCGGTGGAAACGCCCGGCGAGGCTCAAGGCGTATACCAGCTGTATGACCTGCTCATTGTGGCCGACGGCTCCCGTGGCCTCCGACTCATCGATACCCGCAACACCAGATCATTAACTGGCATTGCCACTTATGATACCCCCGGAGAAACCCACAATGTATATTGATTGGCGAGCATGGTTTATGTAACCGGATCGGGATTCGGACTGGGCATATTCGATGTCATCGACCGCTCCCGGCTGGATACGAAGGGGCATTTTGTTGTTCAGCCAAATCGATAACGATACTGCTTAAATCATACATCTTCATCCACATTCAACACCCGCAGAAAAGATAAATACCATGCGTACCTTTAAAATCATATTTTTTGTTTTTATCGGGCTGGTTTTGGTGGCCATTGCAGCTGTTGCCGCCCTGGTTTTCGTGGATCCGTCTATTTATCGTAATCAGCTGGAAACCCGTGCCAGCGCAGCCTTCGCCAGGCCGTTCAAGATCGAAGGCCCCATAAATCTGGAACGATCACTGCGCCCGCGAATCATCCTCGAGGAAATAACCATCGGCAACCCGGATTGGGCCGCTGGTGCGCATTTTGCCGTGGCTGAAAAGGTCGGCATCCAGGTGGCGCTTTTAGCGCTGCTGCGGGGCAAATTGAATGTTCTGGACGTTTCCTTTAGCGGTGTGAACCTGTACATCGAAGAAGGCCCTGATGGCGCCAACAATTACACATTCGGTGATCGCGGCGCAGGTGAAAAGCCCGGGGTGCTGCCGGCGATCGAGCGGCTTGTCGTCAAAGACACCGTCATTAATTATCGATCTGCTGACGGCGGCAGTAAGCGCTTTGATATCAGCGAGGTCCGGCTCTGGAACATCCCTGGAGAGCCCGAGCGAATCGAGGGCCGCGGCGCCTTCAAGGGCAAAACGTTTACCATCCAGATGGCCGCCGACACCGCCTCGGAATTGACCGGCCCTGAAAGACCGTGGTCCGTAAAACTGGACCTCGAAGGTCCCGATATGGCGCTGACCATTGCCGGGCGGATGCTTGAAGCATTCAAATGGGAACGCGGCGATTATGGTATCAAAATCAGCGGAAAACAGGCGGATTCCATTGAAGACCTCTTTGGCGTTCAATTTCCAACTTCCGGCCCGTTTGAATTATCCGCGAACGTGAACAAAGATGAGGCAGCGTTCAGGGTGACCGATATTGCCGCCCAGATCAACGGGCCGCCGGATACACCTGCTATCAAAATTTCAACCGGAGAAGCGTCCGGCGGGCAGAAAGATCCGTTTCAAATTGAGTTGCAAGGCCAGTACGGCACTACACCATTTGCATTCTCGTTGGCCTCGATGCAACCGTTTGGAGACATCTCGCAGACAACGCCTTTCCCGCTGGAAGCCCGGTTGGACATCGCTGACACAAAATTGATGCTTGAAGGAACCCTCATTCCGGCGACGGTTGCTGAGCGCTTGGAATTTGAAGCCCGGCTTGAAGGCCAAACACTCACAGCGCTGGCCCAGCTTCTGGACGCCGAACTCCCAGCGGCCGGACCCTATCAGTTATCATTTCGCACCAACATCGAGGCAGACAACTACAGGTTCACGGACCTAAAAGGCCATATCAAGGGAACCGAGTTGTGGCAGATGATCCAAATCGTCGGGGGTGAAGCCTCCGCACTTGAAAGTGGAGCGATCATAGCCTCCATCGACGCCAGGCTCGACAACATCCCCTTATCGCTGGCGTTTCAGGGCGGCCCCATGCCTTCCGGAAATTCCGGTGCGACGTCCTGGCCGGTTAAGCTCACGGCATCAGCGTCCGGAGCGAAGTTAACCGGCGAGGGATCGATTGTCACCACCGGGGACCAGCGGGCCTTAAAAATGGCCACGCAGATCAACGCCAACCGTTTTGAATCGCTGGGCCCGCTGATCGGTGCATCCCTGCCGGCAATCGGTAAATTCAATCTAAGAGCGGATGTCGGCACTGATGGTGATGTGCACGAGATCAACAACCTTCAGGTTCAAATGGGAGTCAACCGTTTGGACGGCAGTATTCGCTGGGAAGACAAGGCCCCCCGGCCCGCGCTAACGGCCAAATTGTCGTCTGAGAGCCTCATCTCCAAAAAATTTTTTGCGACTTCATCAAAACCATCGTCTAAGAGCAGGCCCTCGGGGCTGCTGGATCGTCCCATCAAGCTTGAGGCTTTAAAGGGCTTTGACGCCCGGGTGGATCTTGAGGTGAAACGCCTGGCAGATAGTCCCATATCAGTGGCGGACCTCAGATCGACACTAACACTGGCAAACGGTCAATTGAACGCCCCCTTTCGGGCCAGCCTGGCGGGCGCACCCGTGGATGGTCAAATTCAACTGGGCCAGGACAAAAACCTTGCCGCTGTTTCACTAAAAGGGAACATCGGGCATATTGATGTCGGGCAAACACTCAAGCAGCTGAAATTGCCGGATATCGTTACCGGGACGGCAGATGCGATTGAAGTGGAGGGCAGCAGCAGGGGTAAGACACTGCGTGCGTTGGGCGAACAGGCGGTGGTCAATGTGCAAATCAAACCGGCGAATTTGGCCTACACGGTTGAAATTACCAACCAGACAGTGGCGATTCAGGTCGAAAGTGCAACGCTTGCGGCGCGCAAAGACCAGCCCCTTACGGCCAGTTTAAAAGGCATGGTGCAGGAGGTCGCATTTAATGCGGAGGTTAGCACTGCAAGTCTGAAGGAGATCCGCAAGGAGAATATTCCCCTGCCGCTGAAGGTGGCGATTCAGACCAAAGATCTGCGATTTAAGACTGAAGGTTCCATAGCCAGACCATTTGAAAAGCAGGAATTTGATCTTCAGTATGAGCTGGCGGGCGAGGAAATCGAAGGGATTGACCCCCTGGTAGATTTTGCGATACCACTGCGCGGCGAATTCAGTGCCAGGGGACGTATCACCGGTCGCGGCAACCGCTTTACCTATGAAGAGGATCTGCGGGTTGGCAAGAGTGATCTTAAGGCGGAGATTACCGTATTGCGAGAACCGCCCCGTCCTAAAATCACGGGTCGTATCGTTGCAAGCCAAATACATATGGATGACGTGGAACTGTTCGATGCGGACAAAGAAACTGCCTCCACCCAGGAAAATGCCCGAGTTATCCCCGACTACACCCTGCCGGTTGAAGCCCTTTTAGCCGCGGATCTGGATCTGGAAATCAAAGCCGAGCGGATTCGTGCACCATTAGGAGATCTCGGCGATTTTGTCTCTAAAATCAGTCTTAAAGACGGCCGGTTCAACTCTTCTTTCAACCTTAAAGGCTTTGTGGGGGCGCGAATTAACAGCGAGTTTGATCTAAATGCCACAGCCGATCCGCCGCTGATCAAGGTCCAGATCAAAGCCAAAGACATGGATTTCGGATATTTTCTGAATAGCATGGACGTTACCGACCTGGTTAAGGGGCAGATCGATCTGCACGTTAACCTATCCGGCGCCGGCGCCACCCGCTACAACTTTCTCGGGAATGCGACCGGTCGCATCACCATCATTGGGGGGCCCGGACAAATTACCGGCCGGCGGATCGATCTCTGGGCGGCCGATCTGATCCCCACGATGCTCTCGACGAGCTGGCAAAGAGAAAATG
>JASFIU010000522.1:0-3625 GCA_050122495.1 Desulfobacterales bacterium
AATATCAGACATATCACAAATTCAAAATCCGAAATCCGCAATTAATTAGCTTGCTTAGTTTTTTCCGGATTGCAGGTTTTGTATTTCTTTAACGATCTCACGGCTAAGCTGGGCGATGGCCCGACTGTAGGCCGCTACCAGGGCCTCATAGTCTGGTTCTGTCGCTAACGGCTCCTGAATAACAGACTTTCGAACACTGCTCGTTTGATGTCCCTGCTGATCCGAAACCTTCCAGATTGCCTCTAAAAGGACATCCTTACCCCATTGTCCTTCAAGATACCTGATTTTCAACCCAACCCTATAGTGCGGTTTGAAATCTGCCGGCCAGGGAAATACCGCCACCTGATCTGTAGCCAGGAGTATTGAAATGTTTTCCGCCAAAACCCCGGCGAAGCCTTCATCCAGCCGGCCGGCCCAACGGTGGAATTCATCTATGCTTAGTTTATTCGGACCGGTGCGGGTAACGATCTGGGGGCGATCGAGAATTTCGGGAATTTCCACCGGACCGACACCAATGGAAAGTTTCTGATCGGTTGCAGGGGTATTCATTCCAGCCTGCATGCTGCTGAGGGGATTTAAGGTGTAGAATTCTACCCGTTGACTGCTGCCGCTACATCCAGCCAGCAAGAGGGTGGTAAAGAAAATCCCAAAGGTGACGGTCCTAAGAAATCCTATGCGCATCATTTTGCTTTTCCTTTCCCGTAAATAAGGGCTTCTGGATGGCGTTCCAGATAATCGGTAAGAATCCGAACCGCACGTGCGGCCTCTCCCAACTCCTTGAGCGCCTGTCGTATTTCGTGCTGTAAGGGCGAATCCTGGCCCAAGGTTCCCTCGACTGAAACCAGAGTTTTTTGGGCCTGGTCTAAGGTCGAACTTATCTCTGGCGCAACTTTTGAATCTAATTTTTGCACCAGCTGCCGGGTTTCTTTAAGGGTTGCGTTCAAGGCCTGAACAGCTTCCAGCAGTTCTTTGGATTCTGACAGGCGTTTAACGTTTGCGAGTGTATCTCCCAAGTCTTTTCCTATTTTCTCTATCGGCACCGTATCGAGTTTGTTCAGGAGCTCATTGACTCTGGCGGTGATCACCTGCAAGGGGGCCGGTATTGTAGGCAGCTCCGGAAACTGTTGTTCATATTTAACCTGCGCTGGGGGTGCATCGGGATGAAAGTCTATATCGATGAACAGCTGACCGGTCAGCAAACTACCGGTTTTCAATTGTGCTCTGAGGCCTTTGGCGACTAGGCTATCGAGTTCAGATTTTTCATCCATCCTGGCTTCACCGAACGTTTCCCAGCGTTCGGGCTCGGTTTCAATCAGCACCGTAATTCGAGGAGAAAGTGTTTCGAGATCCCATTCGGGTTTGATGTCGGCAACCTGACCGATTCTGATGCCCCTGAATTCTACTGGCGCACCGACGGTCAGGCCTCTGATCGATCCATCAAATCGCACAATATAATGGAATTTTTCTGTATAGGTTCTCTCAAAAATACTACTGCGGGTTTCATACAGTCGGAACAGATGGTCCGGTTCTGCAGGTCCTCCGGCTTCAAGGCTGGTGGGGGTGTCAAAAGCAATTCCACCCATCATGATCGACACCAGAGATTCGGTATTGAGCTGGAGGCCGCCGGCATCGAGTTTCAAGTCAAACCCGCTGGCATTCCAGAAGCGTGTATTTGTGCTCACCAGTTTGTGATGGGGGTCGTTGATAAATACTTTGATGAGCAGGTGATTGCCTTTATCATGCAGTTCATAGCCGATCACCTGTCCTACATTTATTTGGCGGTAATAGACCGGAGAACCGACCTCAAGCGAACCGAGGGTGGTCGCCTTCAGCAGAAAATCGCGGCCGGGCATACCCGAGGTGACAATCGGCGGTATTTCGAGCCCTTTGAACTCTCGTGCTGACTCACCCTCTTTGCCCGGGTCCATTCCGATATAGGCGCCTGAAAAAATGGTTCCCAGCCCGGAGACACCGCTGGCGGTTACGCGGGGACGCACCACCCAGAATCGGGTGTTTTCGGTCAGGTAAGGTTGGGCTTCCTTTACGAGCTCAGCCGTTACCAAAACCCGTGACAGATCCTCGTTGAAACGGATCGTTTCGACCTGTCCGAGCTCGACATCCTTATACCTTACTTTCGTTTTACCGGCCTCCAGCCCCTCTGCGGATTCAAAACTGATCGTTACGATCGGGCCTTTTTCAGATAAGCCTTTATAAGCCAGCCATCCGCCAATCAGAATGGCGACAATGGGGACCAGCCAGACAATCGAAATTTGTCTGCGGGTTTGAACCACCGCTTCGGGAAAATCTTGAGTTTCGTTTTCTTTACTATTTTCTGCGCTCATAATTTTGCTCCTGTGTATCCCAGATCAAGCGAGGATCAAAGCTCAAAGCGGCAAAAATGGTGATAACCACCACGCCTGCAAAAAAGATCGCCCCGGGGCCGGCTTCGATGGTTGCCAGCGAACCCAGTTTGACCAGTGCCACCAGAAGGGTTACCACGTAAATATCGACCATCGACCAGCGGCCCACCGCTTCGGTGATACGATATAAGCGCGTCCGATCCCGGGGCCGCCATTGGGATTTCAGCTGAACGGAAATCAGCAAATATATAAGAATTATTAGTTTCAGCAGCGGGACAAAAACACTGGCGACAAAGATCACCAGTGCGATGGGCCAACTGCCGGATTTAACGAAGTAAATCACGCCGCTCATAATGGTGTCCGATTGGGCTTTGCCGAAAGAAATGACTCGTGTGATGGGCAGTATGTTGGCGGGTATGTAAAAAATGAAGGCGGCGACCACCAGCGCCCAGGTGCGGGCGATACTGTTGGGTTTGCGGGAATGCAAGGGTGCGCCGCAGCGCGGGCAGACTGCATAAGCACGTTTGAAGAGCGAGGCCGCTTTGCAAAGCAGATGACAGCTGTGGCAACTGACAAGCGAAGCGTTTAAGGCAGTAAGGGCAGATTTTTTCATGACCGCTTTTCCGATCTATGCCAAACAATATGTGGATCCAACGAAGCTGCTGCTGCTGCCAGTACAAAAATAAGGACCAGAAATGCATAAAGCGCAGTACCTGGAATGAGGGTGGCCATTTTAGCAAGCTTTACAAATGAGACCAGGATACCGACCATAAAAACTTCCATCATACCCCAGGGCTTAAAGCTGCGAACAACACGAAAGAAAAAAGGAAGCGCCAGGGGGCGCCGGTTAAATTTCAAAGGTAAAATCACGTACAGCATACCCGATAGTTGCAGCAGCGGCACTAAAATACTGGTTAAAAATACCACGCCTGCGACAATCCACATCCCCTGGTCATAAAGCGATATCACCCCGGAAATAAGCGTGGTTTCTTGTATCTGAGCCTCGAGTCTGAAGGTTAACAGGGGATAGACATTGGCAACAATAAAAAGAACCAATCCCGCAATTGTCAGGGACAGCACCCGGTCCAGGCTGTTGCGTTTTCGACTGTACAGTTTTGCTCCGCAACGGATACATCTCGCCGTTCCACCCCGGGGCAGGGGCTTGCGCTGATGCAGCAAATCACATTCATGACAGGCAATTAGAGAATCCATGTGTCTGTCCTATAAGAAAAAGCAGGTGTTTCGTCAACGCTGCTCTTTAGCTG
>JASFIU010000523.1:0-3623 GCA_050122495.1 Desulfobacterales bacterium
AGCTTTTTGATCAGGGACGCATTGACGGCGTCATCGGCATCGGCGGCGCCCAGGGGACCGAAATCGCCAGCGCAGCGATGCGAGCGCTGCCCACCGGTGTTCCCAGGTTAATGGCCTCAACCGTGGCCAATGGACCGCACCAATTCGGATTCTATGTGGGAACCAAAGATTTGACCATTATGCACACGGTCTCAGACCTTCAGGGCCTCAACTTTCTTAGCAAACAGATTTTACAAAATGCGGCCGGGGCCATTTGCGGCATGGTTGAAAGTTTTACGGGGCAGCTGCAAAAACCAGAGGGGATACCGGTGGCCATGTCCATGCTGGGAACCACCACGCCGGGTGCCTTGCGCGCTAAAGAAATTTTGGAAGACAACGGTTATGAGGTGGTGACCTTTCATCAAAACGGCACCGGCGGTATCGCTATGGAAGATATGATATCCGAAGGCGCTTTTCAGGGTGTTCTGGATCTGAATCTGCACGAAATCGGAGATCGCTATCTTGGCGGACTGCATGGCGCCATTCGGGCAGATCGCCTGACAGCAGCCGGCGCCATGGGATTACCCCAGGTTGTTGCACCGGGAAGCGGCAATTATACGGTTCAGGGATCTCCTGAAAGCCTGAGTGAAGATATGCGCAGCCGCAAGCATTTTAATTATAACCCGCACTTAACCCTGGTTCGCCTGCGGCCAGAGGAGCTGATCGAGGTCGGCAAAGAAATTGCCGACAAACTCAATCAGGCCAGAGGGCCGGTAAAAGTATTTATTCCGCTACAAGGATTTTCATTTCCCGATCGAGAAGGTTTAGCCCACTGGGAACCCGAGGGCAACCAGGTGTTTATCGACAGCCTCAAAGCGCACCTCAGCAGTACCATACCGCTGGTTGAGCTGGACGCGCATATCAACGATGCAGATTTTATCGACCCGGTGATTGACGAATTTATGGCAATGATGACAACCCATTACACCACGAAATGAGGTCCGAAATGAAAAAAGTTTCAAAAGTCGAAGGTGTTCCGGCGCCACGAGCCCCGTATTCAACCTATACCCAGGCTGGAAATCTGATTTTCGTGGCCGGCCAGGTGGCAATGGATCCTCAAACCCAGGAGACACCCGCCGGCTTCGCCGAGCAGCTCCATTTGGTACTCAAAAATATTAAAACCATTTTGGAGTCAGCTGGAAGCGATTTGGAAAACATCCTTAAAACCACCGTTTTTTTGAAAGATCTCTCCCATTATCAGGAGTACAACGAAATCTACCGGCAATATTTTAAAACCGGTTTGCCGGCCCGCAGTACCGTGGTGGCGGATTTGGTTCGTGAAGATTTTTTAATTGAAATAGAGGCCATAGCTTGGACTTCTGAAAAACAATCAAAGTAGAGGTATACCCATGAGTATTCAGATCAAAGACTATCATCACGTTGCCATTGTGGTTAAAGATCTTGAAAAGTGTGTTCGGTTTTACAGCGAGGTGTTGGGACTTGAATCCCTCGAACGACCTGCATTTGACTTCCCCGGGCACTGGTTTCAGGTCGGCCCGACAACCCAGCTGCACCTGATGGTGTGTGGTGAAACCATCCCGGAAACCATGCGCCACATGGCTATTGAGGTGGAAGACTTTGCCGAAACGATCCGGGCGTTCGAAGCCCGGGGCATCAGAATAGTCGACGGCCCCGGCAAGCGCTCGGATGAATCCGATTATCTTTTTTGTAACGATCCGGACGGCAACCTGATAGAGATAACCAAACATTAAAAAGTATCATGACTTTTTGGGTGGAAGTTTATCAAGGCAAGTGTATCGGCTGTCTGGCCTGCACACGCTGTCATAATTTTGTCTGCGGAAGTGATTTTAAAGCGCAGGCTGTCAGATCTGAGGTCGATGAAATCGGCTGTAATGATGAGGCGGCAGCAATATGTCCGGTGGGTGCTATTTTTATCTCGGGCCCGGACACGAAGCTTTAAATACTTCAAACTAAAATGAAGGTGGCAGATTCAAATGGCTGATCCAATTGAACAGATAAAAAAGGAGCTTTTGGCCTGTGCCCGGCGCGCTTATACCATCGGGCTGCAAACCGGAAACGGAGGCAACCTCAGCGCCCGCGCAGCAGGCACGGATAAGGTTGTCATCAAAGGCAGCGGTCACTCCTTTGGTGAGTGCACCCTGGACAACCTGGTGACGGTCAATCTGGACGGTGAAATGATCGACGGTCCCGGCAAGCCTTCCCGGGAAATTAAAACCCATCTGGCCATCTACCGCCTGAGACCCGATGTTCACGGAATCTTTCACAGCCACTCACCCTGGGCCATTGCTTACGCCGAAGAGGCTACTGAGATTCAACCGCTGGCACTGCATGCCCAATCCAAGCTGGGTGTTATCCCGATTCTGAAAGTCGAGGGTCATGCTGATGAAACCGTTGAAAAGGCGGTCGAAGCCCTGCTCAGAGTCCATGCGGATCTTAAAGCTTTCGTTCAGGCCAAGCACGGCATCTTCGGTCTGGCCCGGACCATCACCCTGGCCGAGCATCATGCCGAGCTGGTGGAAGAAACTGCCCAGATCGGATGGCTGGTGGAGCTTAAAAAAACCTGCCGGCAGGAACCCTAAATGAAAGAGCGTTATTCGTTATAGGTTATTTGTTATTAGAATTTGATGGTATGCCTGTTATATTTTCCAATCGTGGTTGAAATATAAAATTAGATATCATTCCTTTTTAAACTATTAACCCATAACAGATAACACCGAGTGGTGGGAGATACAAACAATGGCAAAACACATTGTCATTCTCGGAACGCTTGACACGAAGGAACTTGAGGTGGGTTATGTCAAAGATCTGATTGAAGCCAGAGGACATATAGCGGTTGTGGTTGACTGCGGTGTTTTGAAGGACCCCGCTCTTGAGCCCGCCGTATCTCGACATGCAGTGGCTAAAGCGGCCGACACGACCATCGCGGAAATTTTAAAAAGGGCGGATAAAAATCATGCCATTCGGACCATGACACAGGGAGCCGTAGAAACGGCCAGGACATTATATGAAGAGGGAAGCCTGGATGGAATTATTGCCATGGGGGGTATCCAGGGGACGGTGATTGGCACGACGGTGATGCAGGCCCTGCCTTTTGGTGTGCCCAAGGTGATGATTTCGGCGGTTGCCAACGGTTTGACGACCTTCGGACCGTTTGTCGGCATCCGCGATATTATGATCCTGCATTCCGTCGCCGATGTGCTGGGACTCAATGCGGTCACCCGGCAGGTGCTGGCAGAGGGCGTTGGTGCCGTTGTCGGAATGGTAGAGATGAATTATGATTCGGACAATGCCGCCAAACAGGCCGTGGCGATGACGTCAGCCGGCGTGACCACGCCCTGTGCCAATCGCGCCCGTGAGCTTCTGGAAGATCTGGGTTATGAAGTCATTGCCTTTCATTGCAACGGCATCGGCGCACACGCCATGGAGGAGATGGCCGCTGCCGGGAAGCTGGCCGGCATCTTCGATTTAAGCCCCCATGATATTACCGATTATTTATTCGGCGGTATCATGCCGGCGACAGCAGAAAGGCTGCAGGCCAGTTGCCGCCGGGGAGTACCCCAGGTCGTTGCGCCCGGCTGCGCCGACATTTTGCTCTTAGGGAC
>JASFIU010000524.1:0-3616 GCA_050122495.1 Desulfobacterales bacterium
CTTTGCGAATTAGATCGGACAGCTCAGGGTCATGGGCGGCGACTCTGGCGCTGCTGGCAATGATTGCACTTCTGACTGATCTACCACTGATAGCATCCGCCAGCCTGAATATTTCGGCGGCTGGATCTATTTCGAAATCTTGCCCGCCACCTTCCTCGGCCCATTTGGCCAAAAGCTTCATGTAGGATTCGATTATGATTTTCAGTTGGTTGTGTTTATTATAATCAAGATTATCCGCACTAGATTTTTCAAGCAAAATAGGCATCGCCATCGAAAAATCGGCAAATGCCTCCCGGTTTCTGTTTTGTAACGCAAGGGCCATTCCCCGCAAACCTTGAATCTCTTTGGTCAGATAATGTTCGCCACCATAAGTGCTGCTGTTTTTCGCATAAACAGTTTCGATTTGCTGTGTGGCTTCATCCAAGCGGCCGGTCTGCAAAAGCGTGTTCATAATGGCAAAATTGCGCTTAAAATATTTTTCATACAGGAATCGATTTTCCTTCATGCGCGATTGAACAAGATCGAAATGGGCCGCTGCCCGATCAAATTCACTCTTAGCCGCTAACACTTCACCCAACCGTATCATTGTTTCGATCATCATGTAAGATTCGGCCGATACGCCGGCTTTTTCAAGAGTTCGGACGGCGATTCGCAACAGTTTTTCAGCGTCGTCCAATCGACCCTGTCGAAACAGAGTATCTGCCAGATCGGAAATACTGTGGCCTGAATAGGCCGAATCATTTCCTGATAGGCTAAGCATCTCCAATAGGTTTTTACGGGCCACCAATTCCGCTTCCGTCAAACGGTTTTGGTTTTTAAGATAACCAATCAGAGACTGATTTGCAGCAAGATCGATCAGCGGTTGTTTTCGCTTAAAGTGCTTAAAGGAGGTGGTATTATTTTTCAAAATTCGATTTTGGTGTATCTCTGCTTCCGCAAAACGCCCCTGGGCTTCCAGAACATACGCCCGCATTCTATTCGCCGAAATATCCGGCCAGGGTCCCGAATTATGGCGCTGCCTTAGTTCGTTGCAGCGTGCAATTCCTTTAAACATATAATTTTGGGCGGTTTCCAGATCACCCAATCGCGCGTGAATTTTCACCAACAAGTCGTAACTGACTAAACTTCCTTTCCAATTGAGTGTTTGCTCAAAAAGTTCGATCGCCCGTTTGTAATTGCCAAAGGATAGTTCAGCAATGCCAACTCTTTGAAGCAATTGATCGTTCCGGCCTGTTGTTTTATTGCTGTAATCCAACGCCAAGCGCAGATCTTGCAGTGCCTGGCCGGACCTGCCTAAATGCGTGGCTGCCTTACCCCTGCTATAATAGTAGTTCGTTAAAGACTCGGGAGTTTTGTTCTCGGGAAGAGGTTCTTCCAACTTTGCCTTTAGCTTACTCGCAACTTTTGATCGTGGTTCGTGGTATTGACTCAGTTGGGTTAGAATGTCATCGATGCTTCGAGGCGGGGGAACAAAGGATTTAGGGCTCATTGATATAGTGACATTTTTAGCTTCCTCAATTGACATTCTGGAAGTGCAGGCAGGAATGAGCAAAATGATAAAACATAGTGAAATCGATATTCGGGCAATAGATTTGTTAAAGATGCAGACAATTGTTTGCTTATTGCCGAGCAGCATTGCGCTCTCCAATGTGTAATGCTTGTTGATAAAAAATTCTACCTGGATAGAGGTAAAAGTTAAGAAAGCATAAAATACAGGAAAATGATTGTAAAAAAACCATCGTAATCTTGAACCGACCTTAGCACTAACTTGTATATCCGGCTATATTATTTTCAAAAATAAAATCTTTATTTAAGCAAGTTGCGCAATGTGGCTAATTGAGCCCAAATTTGACGGATTGATACCGCGTGTGAGCTGCCATTATTTCAAATATAACGAAAGTCCATGTATGAGAATATCCAAAAATTGCTGAAATTACAGATATGAACCGGATAGCTCAATTTTTTCAGGGTTTCAAAAGTGACGATATGCTAGAGACATCTGGTTTCATAAAGCGCGGGCTGAATACCTCACAAAGAAACCTATTTGATATGTATATATATTCAATCTGAACCAACTGGACAGGATGCCATACATTCAGAACAGCTGTAAATAGAGCCGGAAGCGGTCGCTTGCCAGATTTCCCAAAAATGGGGGTCGTAGATGGCGCCTTTGACCGCCTTTTCATCAGTACCTATCAGCTTTCTTACAATTCCAATGATTCCCGGCAGCGCGTTACTTAAGGTATAGGAGGTACAGACACGGTAATCAAGCGCGCCATCTTCCTGGATAGCCTCTGCCGGGCAGGCATTTAGACACGATTCACACTGTTTACAGGGGGTTTCATCCATAGGTTGATCGACATTCAAGGATGCATCCGTAATTATCGTTCCTAAACGTACCAACGGACCAAATTCAGGTGTGACCAGCAATTTGCTCAATCCAATGCCGCCCAAGCCTGCAACAGCCGCTACTGTCTTATGATTGATGTCACCTTTCATGCCCTTAGACTCAGGGCCCATGTCTACCGGAAAATATGGAGATACGCTGACAGCTTTCGCACCCTCACTGGCAAGTATTCGGTTGGTCTCCATGCATATATAATTAAGGCGTTCATAAACACACATCGTATCATAGCGGTTCAAGCGAAAGTTGCCGGAGCATACCGCAGATCTATTCAAGGCGACGGCAATGCTGATCAGCGAACGCGCTCCCGGCAAAAGTTCTTCCGGCTTTTCATCGTGCTCATAGAGTAGAGGTGAATGCGCGTCTGCCACGCCGACCAAATCTGCGCCCATAGCTTTCACTTTTTCTTTTAGTTCGGTACCCGATAGCATAATTTTTCCCCCTCTTTTACCTATTAACCGATTACTGATACATAAAAACAATGCGGGCTCACATTTTGATTGGTGGATAAAAGTATGGAATTAATTGCGAATCAAAGGGTGACCGCAATTTTCTGCTTTTACCCGGAAAAGGCATCGCACCAGATGTCGCAGTTTTATGCCGTCACCAATCCCTCACCATAATCAAAGGCTTCGTTCCAGGTTAATAAGACTTTTGGCGGGGCTGAATTGGTTTGCGTTAAAAAACTGTATTAGTTTGGTATCATTTCTGTCGACCAAAGTGTTTATTTTTTTGACGCCGAGATCTCTCAAATGATCCATAAATTCATCAATCAGTCGCTCTCCGATTCCCTTACGCCGGTAATCGGGATCAACGCCGATGGTGTCTATGGTCGCTCCAACCTCGGAAATACCATATTCTCCAATATAGAGCTCCCCCATAACAAACCCCACCACCTTTCCATCTTCAGACTCCGCCGCAAGCGATGTGGGCAGGAACTCTTTGGATTGAAAAAGTTTATCGAACTTCATCTCATAGTACTTCGGCCGGGAAGACTTGAGTATTTTCTCGTCAATCCCAACCACGGCATCAAAATCGTCAGCGGTCATAAGTCTAATTTTAATAGTGCTTCCGCTCATGAGGTCTCCTTTCTCTTTTCACTCTATGTTCGAATCCCAAACAAGCAAGTGTTGGGTATAGCAGTATTTCGTTATGTTGTTTAATCGGGCAGGCATGCCTTGCGAAGATCCAACAACCATCGTTTTTTTCGTT
>JASFIU010000525.1:0-3612 GCA_050122495.1 Desulfobacterales bacterium
GTTGCGGCCGGCGATGATCATTTATATGTTGCCAAGCTTGAACAGGGGCTTGAAAAACTCGTCAATAATGGGCCGCCGGATATTGCGCTGGTGTTAGCGGGATCAGATCCCTATGAAAAAGACGAGCTGCCTTCGACCGGCGAACTAAAATTATCGCTGGCGCAGCTCAAAGAAAGAGATCTGCTCGTATACCATTTTTTAAAAGCCCAGAAGGTTCCGCGCGCCTATGTGACCGCCGGCGGATACGGGGAACACGCATGGGAGGCGGATTGGCAGTTCATCGAGTGGGCCCTCCTAGACAATCTATAGCGGTGTCATTTACGCTCACCTAACAAGAATCCACATCAACTAAAAATTAAAGGTTTCAGGTGTCAGGTTTCGGGCCTTCGCCGCGCCATAGCGGCTACGGCCGCGCAGGCGGGTGTCAGTCTTTGGCCCGGAGGGCCTACCCTCACCTTTAACCTTGTGATCAGGGAACGGTCCCATTAAGATTTCAGCTTTCGGTCTGACACTCAGAGCCCTGACACCTTATACGTTAAACTTGATTTCTACTGCTTTAATTTCATCTGATTTCCCGGAAATTTATAAATAGAGCTTAACCATTTTGACGGTGAAAACAAGCAAAGCGTTATGAAAGCCACAGCGGGTAAAAAAATGGTACCCACATGATCAATGAAATGCGCGCCAATCATGAACTGAGAATTTTAGAAACCCCGGTGCTGGGTCGTGCTTATCTGGGTGCCGGCTTGATGCCGGCTAATTTAAAAGACGCTGACCGCACGAGTCTTAAAACTGAATGTTCGGGACCCATACGAGGGCTCACCGTGGAGGCCAATGCAATTGGGAGGTTCGGGGCTTTCTTAAGAACGTTACAATTCCCATTGACAAGCCCATGCAGGATTATGGCCTTGGAAATATATATTTGAATTTATTTATAATATTGATCGAGCACGCCACATTTTTAACATTCTTAATATATATGCTCGGATTTCATTTGACTTGAAATTCTCAAGTTGATAAATCTACTCGGTGGCGATGAAGCTGATAATACAAAAAAACAATATGTTGGATCTGAACGATCCCAACGCCCGGTTAATCGGGAACTTGACCGAAGACAAAAAAGCGCTATGGAACGGTTCACCGTGCAATTGGTGATAATAAATCACTGGGAGGTGTGGTAGAGAGCAGCGTTCATCTGGATGGGTTGATGCTTAAACCCACTGCGCTGGTTGAAAGGAAAACCCTGGTTACGGAAGGAAAGGTTTTAGTTTGATTCATTCTGATTTACATTCCGGCCTTCCCCAAAACACGATTCCTTTGCAAAGTGTCTTATTGGTTTTCCCGTTGTATCTTGCCTTGAAATTTGTAACACCGGGTGCAAATTTCTTTCGCTGGAGAGGAGGCTAAATAGAAACGCCTTTTTTCCCATCTTTTCGGATGTTGCCGAAGAGATTTCCCGTAAACCAAAATTCAGAATGAAAGGAGGAAGTCAATGACCACACTTGTCATATTAGTAGGATTTGCCTTGTACCTTTTGCTCTATTTTACGTATGGGAAAAAGATCGAAAAGGATGTATTAAAAGCTTCAGACGGAAACCCACCGCCGTCCGACAAGCTTTATGACGGGGTGGATTTTGTGCCGGCCAGAAGAGAGGTGCTTTTGGGGCATCACTTTGCCTCCATTGCCGGAGCGGCCCCGATTATCGGACCGGCCATCGCAATGTGCTGGGGCTGGCTTCCCGGACTGCTGTGGGTCTGGTTTGGGAACGCATTTATCGGAGCGGTTCACGATTATTTGGCTCTGATGGCCTCGGTGCGCTATGACGGCAAGTCGATTCAGTTTGTTGCTTCTGATCTCATGGGCAAACGAACCGGAACGGCTTTCTACTGGATTGTCTTTTTTCTGTTGATTCTGGTTGTTGCCGCTTTTGCGGCCATCATCGGCGGGATTTTTGTCAGAACACCGGCGGTGGCATCTTCATATGCATGGAAAATCGGCGCTGCTCTTATTTTGGGCGTTCTGATGTACAGAGTTAAATTGAATTTCGCCCTTGCCACCATTATTGGTATCGTCATGCTTATACTGGCCATCTGGCTTGGAACGGTGACACCCATCAAGCTCAGTTATACGGTCTGGATGTGGGTGTTTTTCTTCTATATCATCATTGCCGCGGCGATTCCGGTCAATATCCTTTTGCAACCCAGGGATTATTTGAATTCCTGGTTATTATACGCAGGGTTGGCGTTCGGATTTATTGCGGCCGTCTTTACCTTTAAAGGGTTTCAAATTCCGGCCGTTTCCGGCTTTGCGCCGGTTCTTCTGGGCGGCAAGCCGACGCCTTTCTGGCCGGCGATTCCGCTGGTCATCGCCTGCGGATCACTTTCCGGATTTCATGCCCTTGTTGCCTCGGGAACATCATCCAAACAGCTGACAAAAGAAAGCGATGCGCTGCCCATCGGATACGGCGCTATGCTGCTGGAGGGTTTTTTGTCCACCATCGTGGTGGTATCCATTGCCGGGTTCGGCTATACCGCGCTGTTGAATGCGGGGGTTGATGCCGCCACCCTGAACATGGAAAACTGGGGAGCGATGTTTACCAAAGCGTCGGCCGAGGTTAAGCTGTCAAGGGCGAATCTCTTTGTCCAGTCCTATGCGGACATGGTCGGCGCCAGTTTTTTGGGATTCATTTCGCCTAAATTCTTAAAAGTGCTGGCCGGCATGTGGGTCGCGTCTTTTGCCATGACCACCCTTGACACGACCAACCGGTTGGGTCGTTACTGTCTGGCGGAAATGGCGTCCCCGCTTAAAGAAAGCGCTACGGGATTATACAATTTTCTTACGAATCGATGGATCGCATCCGTGATTCCGGCCGCCATTGGGATTTACCTGGCTTCTTCCGGCAACTGGCTGATTATCTGGGGTTCTTTTGGCGCGGCCAACCAGCTGATTGCATCCATTGCGCTGATGACCGGTGCGGGGTATGTGGCCAAGCGGCTGCAATCTTCTTTTTCCAATGTGGCTGTTATTCCGGCCTGGCTGTTGTGGATTACCGTAACCGCGGCGATTATCTGGTTTATAATCACTGTCCAGATCGGTGCCCTCGCCGCGAAACCGGTACCGGGATGGACCGTACTGGTCCTTCTGATTGTTATGCTTGTTTTAAACTTTGTGTTTATTTACGATTTTGTCAAATCAAAATCCTACAAGGTAGAAGCATAATTTAATCATTTAACTTGTAAACGGTGCGTGGCAGGGTTAAAAGCCTTGTCATGCGCCGTTTATATTTGCCCCAAAGAAAGTGCATCGCATGAAGTTTTCCATTTTCGACTTTCTTAGAACCCTTTGCAGGACCATCGATAAAACCCATCGGTCTAATGTTTGCGCGCTGACAGTTACCGAGGTTGAGGAACTTCAAAATGTTTTTGCTTTATTGCTTTTGGGCTCTTTTATCGGACTGCCTTCTCCACCTTCCTTTTTGGCCGTTGAATTGCTGCCTCACATGCAGAAGGAATTGGAAATTTTAAATGAAAGGGCTCAGGACGCCAATGACAAGATGGCGGAAATGTTTGGAACCCTTGGAATCGGCTAAATGAAAATACTATTTTTTACAG
>JASFIU010000526.1:0-3611 GCA_050122495.1 Desulfobacterales bacterium
CAGCAATCGGCCGACGGGATTATCGGCAATTGCGGTTACCAAAGCGGCCCGCATTCCAAAGCAGCGCCGCAATCCGCGCGCAACATTGTATTCACCGCCGCCCTCCCAGACCTGGAATTGGCGGGTACGTGCCACCCGGGTGTCGCCGGGATCAAGACGGAGCATGACCTCCCCTAAACTTAAAATATCCCATTTACAGTCATCCGCAGGTTTGATGGTTGCTTTTGCCATTTTTCACTCCTATTTCTTCTTCTCTTTGAAAGCCTTGATGATCGCCAGTGCGTTGCGCACGTTGGCCTCAATACCGTTCCAATCCCCGGCCGCCACCAGATCTTTAACGATGAGCTTGGAGCCCATCCCCACACAGACAGCACCGGCCTCAAACCAGGCATTCAAAGACTCTTCCGTCGGGCTGACACCGCCGGTGGGCATAAGCTTGAACCATGGGCAGGGGGCCTTAACCGCCTTAACAAAACTGGGACCGCCGACCAGTCCGCCCGGAAAAATCTTGACAATGTCACATCCGATTTCATTGGCCAGTGAAATTTCGCTGGCCGTGCCGCATCCGGGCGAATAGGGAACCTGCCGCCGGTTGCAAATTTTGGCAACTTCCTGATTCAGAACCGGCCCCACGATGAAATTGGCGCCATTGTTGATGTATAGCGCCGCGGTATAAGGATCGATAACCGAGCCCACCCCTAAAATAACGTCCGCGCCGCCTTCTGAGAAATGCTGGGACAATTTGCCAAACACCTGATAGGCATAATCTCCCCGATTGGTAAATTCGACAATTTTAGCGCCCCCGCGAATACAGGCATTCACGATTTCCACGGCGACTTCAAAATCACTATTGTAAAACACCGGAATTAATCCGGTTGCTTCCATCGCCGTTAAGACTTCTAATTTGCTAAACTGGGCCATTTTTCTACTCCTCCTCCTATTTTACTAGTATGTCCTCCAAGTATTTTACTAAACACAGTTTTGTTACAGGTTTCAGGTTTCAGGTGTCAGGTGTCAGGGGAATATGCAGAGCTGACAACAGAAAACAGATGACAGCAGATTAAGGCAGACTGTTTTCTTCCCTCAGTCATTTGTTTGCTGACACCTGACACCTGAAATCTGAAACCATAGACGTTTAAGAACTCAACTAACTGATACATACCACAAGACTTTCGTAATTTTTTGGGGGACCCAACCCTATTCGATCTTATCCAGTTGTTGCATCGCGACCGCATTTACCGGACACACATCGGTGCAGGTACTGCATCCGGTGCAGTCTTCCACGGCTATTTTAGCTTTTTCATCTTGCATGGTGATGGCATAGCAATGGCCGATATCCGCACAAAGCGTGCACCCCGTGCACTTGTCTTCATCGACTTCGGCATGGCCCTGATATAAAGTCAGCTGATCGGTGGGCGTAATCCGCGGTACGACAACACCCCTGAAATCCATGTAATTGTCATACCCTTTCTGCTCCATAAACTGCCGTATGTTTTTGACGATTTTCGGCAATATTTTGGGGCCTTTGATCATCACCCCGGTACAAATCTGGACAAAATCCGCCCCGCACATGATCATTTGAACCGCATCGTTCCATCTTTCGATTCCACCGCTGCCCATGACCATGTTGTCCGGATGGCACTGTTTTCGCATTTCATAAACGTCTCGCAGCGCCAGTGGTTTGATCCAGGGCCCCGAAAAACAGGCCAGGGTGGGTTCATCCTGCAAGTGGCAGATACCCTGCTCGGGGTTATCGATATCAAAATCCGGGATCGCCAGCCGGTTGCCGGTGCTGCCCACGCTGGCGATGCCGTTGTCAAAACAGGCTTTGGCCACCTCGGCGATTTTGCCGCCTTCCGGCGTCAGCTTCACAAAAACCGGTATATTGACGGCCTTCTGGACCGCCAGGGCCGTTTTGCTTACGATCGCTGGATTGGATCCGACGCTGGCGCCGGAGACCACGCGGGTTTGACCTCCGGAGCTCTCGACGTTAAATGACATGTTCGGGCAGCACATATTCAGCTCGATCACATGGGCACCTGCCGCTTCATATTTCTTGGCCATCTGGATCCAGCCCTCATCGCCCGCCTCCCCGGCATAGGACATATTGGCGTAAAGAATCAACTCACTGACCGCCTTGCGGGCCGCTTCCATAAGCCTGAGCCCTTCATCAAAAGTCAGGCGGGTCTCGGCGGTAAAGGCGTGGTATTTCAGTTTCTTCAACCAGCGGTATCGGGGAGGTTTGCTGATATAGGTCGGGTCAATCGCTAACTTGAGGCTGGCCCCGCCCCACCCCCAGCGTTCGATATCCTTTATCATATCCAGGGTTTTTGTCGCCGGACCGGAGCCGACAACAAAATTGTTGCGGTACTTCAACCCGGCCACCTCCAGCGGCATCAGATATTCGCTTTCCTTTATATGTGTCTTCATCTCACTTTGCTCCGGTTTTAGCATTAAAAAAAGGTTTCAGGTGTCGGGTGTCAGGTGTCAGCAAACATAGGACAACCTGCGGAATCTGATTATTCCTGAAGTCATCAGATTCGTTATCCTGACACCTGACACCTGAACACTGACACCTATTGGAGATGGGTTCTAGATCCATTCTCCATATACCGTTTTCCCGCTTTCATTCGACTCGTAAAACGCTTTCACCAGCTCTACGCAGGCAACCCCAGCCCTGCCGTCAACACCGTAAAAAGGCTCTGCGGTGCCCAACACACAGTCGACAAAATGTTTCATTTCGGGCACATAGCCTAAATTGAGGAATTCATCCACCGCCGGCCGAGTCCAGCCCAAATTGTGATCTGTTTTTTCAATCGAATAGGAAATACCCGGCCGCGAATAACAAAGGATGGGGGATCCGAAAGTCAGGTCCACCTTGATCAGGCCCTCGGTCCCGTATATTTCAACCTTGTCATCCATACCGCCAACGGTGATGTAATTGCCTTCGACAAAGGCAAATTCACCGTTTTTAAAGCGCATCATGCCCATGCCGAAATCTTCGCCGCCGTTGTCCTTGTGAACATAATTTTCTGCGAGCCCGCCGGTCATTTTGCCGGAAACCTCAACCACCGGGTTGTTGCCCTTGCCGAGCAAATACAGCAGCCAGCCAATCGGATGAATTCCCAGATGCATAAAACTGCCGCCGCCGCACATCTCTTTATCTTTGGCATAGGGCGAATGCGTCCCGTTATGCACCTCCTTGGCTTTAATAAATAGAACCTCTCCGATCGCGCCCTCATTGATAATTTCCTCAGCCCGTTTGAGAGCCGGCGAAAAGCACCAATCTTCAGCGTACATCAGTTTGACACCGTTTTGGTTGCAAACGGCCACCAACTCCCGGGCATCTTCGGCGGTAGTGGAAAGCGGCTTCTCTACCACGACATGCTTGCCGGCCTCTGCAGCTGCAATTGCAACATCGTGATGCAAAAAGTTGGGGACACACACGGAAATCAGATCAATATCACCGCGTTTGAACATCTCATTGTAATCACTGTAATAATCCGCAATATGCCATTTATTGATCAACTCACCGGCGTCGGCGATATCCGCCACAGCAACCACTTCTGCCTGATCATTGCGTGAATAGGCGTCACAATGAATGTCGGCGG
>JASFIU010000527.1:0-3585 GCA_050122495.1 Desulfobacterales bacterium
TCTTTCCGACACCGGCCTCACCGACCACATCCACTATCTGGGCGTCACCATTTTTAGCCTTTTTAAAAGCCGCCTGCAGGGCTTCCATTTCGGGACCGCGCCCTACGAATTCAGTTATCCCGCGTATTAAAACTGCCTCGAAGCGGGTACGCACACCGGGTCGCTCCGCGATCACACTGTAGGCTGGCTGCCGCCTAGATTTGCCTTTTAGTTGGATTTTCCCTGCAGGCTTATCTTGGAAGTAATCCCGTATGATATTTCGTGTTTCTTGACTTATCCACACTTCGCCGGGATTGGCGTTCTGTTGAATTCGGGCAGCCAGATTGGTTGTATCTCCCACAGCCGTATAGTCCATCCTTAGATCATCCCCGATAGATGCTACGATTACCGGGCCTGAGTTAAGGCCAATTCTCATCCGAAATTCAATCCCGGTCTTCTTTTTTATCTTTTCACTATACCCGCCCATGGCTTTTTGAATTGATAAAGCGGTCGTGCAGGCTCGCTGCGCATGGTCCTCATGGGCAAGCGGTGCGCCAAAAAGCGCCATGACGCCGTCACCGGTAAACTGGTTGATGGTGCCCTCGTACCGGTGAATCTCATCCATCAGGATTTTAAAACACCCGTCCATCATTTGATGAACTTCTTCCGGGTCGATTTTTTCTGAAATAGAGGTGTAATTGGCCACATCCGCAAAAAGAACGGTGACCAGCTTGCGCTCACCTTCAATAGAGCTGCGGGTCGTAAGGATCTTGTCTGCTAAAAATCTGGGGGTGTAAGACTGGGGTTCAGCGTAGTGTACTGGAGGGGCTATGGCAGGTTTACTTAAATCGTATCCGCATTCATCACAAAATTTGCTGTCGGGTGAAATAGACTCATCGCATTTTGGGCAGACAAGCTCTAATTTGGCGCCGCATTCCTTGCAAAACTTGGCCCCTTCACGATTATCAAACTGACACTTCGGGCATAGCATTTTTGTGCCCTCCATCAATGGTTATGCAGTTTGAATGATATTGAAATAACAAAGAATCGTAAAACTGAAATATCGTAAATAAGGGTTTGTGTCAAATTTGAGAGACTACTACATGTTGTGGATGGGATATGAGGCGATTTTTGTAGATATCATATGTCAAAAACTAAATATTATCCTATTTGCGATTAATCGAGAGTATCTAAACTTTGCCCAAAGTACAGATATGCAAAAATATCACAACTTCTGGAGGCCGGTTAAAAATTCATCAAGAGCGGTATTGACGGCTTCTGGTTCCTCGACAGGGCTCATGTGACCTGAATTGGGGATCGTCACCATTTTTGATTTTGATATGCTTTTATGGATTCGCTCAGATTCTTCAGGAACCGTCGCAATATCTTGCTCACCGACAATGACGAGAGTTGGCATGTTTATCTTTTTCAATTGGTCGAACACTCCATGGCGCGTAATAACACCCTTGACAGCACGGGTAACACCGACTTTATCGTTGTCAACAAGGTATTGACGGTATTTCTTGCGCAATTCTACCTTTTGGGGATCTTTCATAAAAGCATGTCCAAATGATAGAGGCATCACCTGATTTGCTACAGCCCAGGGACCAATCCAGCGGGCGATTGTGTTGAGAATTCGATATTTTGATAAATTTTCTTTGGGTTCCGGATCCGCTGAAGTGTCAACAAGAATGAGTGATCGCAAAAGCTCGGGCTGGCGAATAGCCAACCTTAATCCCACAAAACCGCCCATTGAAAAGCCTAAAAAGTGACAGGGCTTACAATTCAATTTTATTATCAGATCAGCAGCGTCTGCAGCAAGACTATCCATATCATAGCCATTGCGAGTTACTTCGCTTTGACCCTGGCCTCGAAAATCGAATACAACGCATCTGTAGCGATTTTTTAAAGCCTCGACTTGAGCATCAAACATGCGGCAACTAAATAGCAAACCATGGCCAAAAACAATTGTCTGCGGACCGGTCCCATTGTCTTCGTAATAGAGCTTTGCTCCATTCGCTTCTGTCATTGGCATGATACCGTCCTTTTTGTAAAGTGTTTAAAAATTTCCATAGCCCATAGAATATCTTTTAATTTTATGGTTTAAAAACAGCGTTACATATTTGAAATATGTGAATTTAAAAAATTGTAATTTGTGATTAATTGCAGACGGATTGCCATAAACCAAATGTACCTAATACAGATTTATTGAGAGTATCAAAGCCTTGGCTATCTTGCAGATATGTGAATATATCACAACTTTTCAGAAAGGCTCTACAGTACCGATATGTTGGAGGTACCAAAGGTTTTGGAGCTGCCAAAAAAATCTAAACAGCATGTAAACAGGCAGAAATAGGTTTAGTAACCAAACGCTCCACCAAACGATTATTTATTTTTCAAGGTTTTTTACCTTGTTTCTCAGAATTTATCTATCCCAGCAAGGTATAGGAAGCGTTATAACGTCAGAAGAATACTGTGAATAATCTTGCTTGGGATCAAAGTTTCTCAGTATTTTTCTATATTCCCTGCAAGGTATAGGAAGCGTTATAACGTTAGAAGGATACTGTGAATAATCTTTCTTGGGATCAAAACATTCAGGTTTTTCACCATTTAATCCCCATGTATTTGGATTATATGTGTTATGGATCCATCTTCCTCCACCAGCTCTTTTAAGAAGCCCAAAATGAAGATGTTGATTACCATTATAGCTTTCTCCAGATAGACCAATTACCTGCCCTCTTTTCACTGTATGACCGCAAGAAACAAAGACTTTAGACAGGTGAGCATATTGAGAATAATATCTTATGTAGACTTCACTATCATGTCTAATAAACACATAATACCCACCGCTATGGCTTTCACGCTCGCCCGGGTGATCTGTGACACGTTCAACCACACCGTCAGCAGACGCAATGATTGGAGTCCCTCGCCTAATATCGTAGTCAATTCCCGCATGTTCCCCCGTACCGTAAGGGGCACGACCACCATAAGGATTTGAAATTGGAGGCCTATCTTCTTTAATAGCAGTACAAGACAAACTCAAGAGGACAATTAAAACTAAGGGAATAAGAGCCGAAAAGTGTTTTATTTTTCCCATTTTCCCTCTCTTGTCAGTATCTGCAAATTGGCACCAACCTTTGATATATTGAGAGTATCCAAACTCTTGTAAAACTACAGATATCATCCTTGGCAGTTGTCAAACCAAGTAAGACTTAATTCTGAATATTGTAGTATCATCTCCGCCTGCGGACAGTTTAAGGTTCGCGCTTGTCTTTGAGGATATGATTTGAAATCACGACGCGTTGAATTATGGGGGCGCTTTTATTGCCCGTATGACGCCAGGAGAGCTGTAAGAAACTTCCATAGATTTTCAACGGACGGTATATAAAGGCGTTCGTTCGCTGAGTGCGCATTTTCAATTGTGGGCCCGATTGCAATCATATCCATTTCTGGAATTTTGGCGGCAATTATGCTGCACTCTAAACCGCCGTGGACCACTTGAATTTCGGGGTCCTTCCCGAATGTTGCAGTATACACTTTTTTACTTCGCTGAAGTAGCGCCGAGTCTCTGTTCGGCTCCCACGCATTCCATTTATCCACAACTTT
>JASFIU010000528.1:0-3577 GCA_050122495.1 Desulfobacterales bacterium
GGGTATGACCCCCGGAAGCGGCTCTGGTATAAAATGGCGAAAAAAGCAAACGCCCCTACCTGGATCCCGATGGTGGATGCCACCACTCGTCAGCTCACGTTGACCCTTGCAATGCCGTTTAGGCGCCCGGACGGATCGCTGGCCGGCGTAGCAGGCATGGATATCAAGGTCACTCATGCCCTCGTGGAAAGCGAAACAGCCTCCCATTGGTCCCAACAGATGTCCTCTTTTATCGTCGGTGCGGAAACGAATCCCCAAACACAAGAAGGAAAAATCTGGGTCATTTCCTCGCAGCAAAAAGCGTCTCCTCCCTCATCGAGTGCGGTGGGGGAGATATTTGGCCAGAGCCCTGAAATTGAAAAGTTGTTCCATCGTATCAAAGGCAAACAATCCGGATACTTCGATATGCCATACAAAGGCGTGGACTCACTCTGGGCATATGCCGCTATGATTGCGAACCAGTATTTTGTGATTGTCGTACCCAAATCGGAGATCATGACTTTGCCTGCAGAAGTTGGGCAGATGTTTGTAGGATATTCTAAAAAGCAGACGGCCATCACCGGGGTTGCCGTCGTGCTGGCTTTATTTTTCGTGGGTATTATGGCCTTTTTTACCTCCCGCCTCAGCACCCGCTATATGCTGACCATCATCGACGCCTGGAAACGGCTTGCGAAGGGCGACTTTTCGGTCAGACTAAAAGCCCGAATGAAAGATGAGCGTGCCCAATTGATCCATGCGTTCAACGAAATCGTTCCCAAATTAGAAGAGCATCTTCACATTACCACTGCTCTTGAAGTAGCCCGGGAGGTTCAACAAAGTCTCCTGCCCAAAGATGACCCTACACTGCAAGGGTTCGATATATCCGGTTCCAGTGTGTACTGCCACGAAACAGGCGGAGATTATTACGATTTCATAGATATCGACCCGGACCGCCTCGCTGTGGTCGTTGGGGATGTGTCGGGGCACGGTATAGAGTCGGCCCTGCTAATGGCCACGGCCAGGGCTCAAATTATGCTGCGCGCCTCCATGCCGGGACCGGCGGCCAGTATTATTAATGATGTGAATAAGCATCTGAGCCTGGATACCTATGATACAGGCAATTTTATGACCTTATTTTATTGCGAATTAGCAGTATCGGATCCTGAAATACATTGGATCAGGGCTGGCCACGATCCGGCTCTGATATATGATCCGAATACGGATGCGTTTGATGAGCTCAAAGGTCGAGGTTCGGCGCTTGGGTTGGACACCTCCTCCGAATACGATGCCTCTCACCGTCGCGTAGAGCCCGGACAGGTTATAATGATCGGAACCGACGGCATCTGGGAGATGCATAATAAAGCCGGCGATATGTTCGGAAAAGAAGCCTTAATGGAAATTATTCGGAATAACCATACGGCGCCTGCCCGACAGATCGTGGACACCGTCATAGAGACGCTCGAGCGATTCAGAGAAGATAAAGCGCAGGAGGATGATATCACTTTGGTCGCAATTAAGGTGGACCATTGATTGCCGGCACCTGACGACCCGATTTGTGATCGCTATTCTATATTTTTCCAACACCCTCCAAATATTTAAACGCCTCTAAACCTTGTGATAAAAAGGGCTATGTTTTTTGGGCGGTGGCGACCATGCGGCTGTTCATAAACCCGTAATCGCCGTCTTTTTGGTGGGGTGAGAAATCAGTATGAATATGGACGTTCTTAAATTTGGCCTGTTCCAGCAGTGCGGATAGGCCGCTGGCCTCATAGAATCGGATGGCATACGCCTGATCGCGAATGAGGCCCCGGGCTTTACTTAAAACGATTTCGCGGGCACAGATGACCTCACCCTGGATTTCCCGTTGCCGGCACACAATGGTTTCTTCGCCGATTTCATGCCAGGCGTTGGGTTTGAACAAGGATTTAATCACCTTGCCGTCGGCGACATCCACCAATATCCAACCACCGGCATGCAGCACACGATACGCTTCTGCCAGGATTTTGGCATCGGCCCCTTCTTCTTGAATATAACCCAGAGAATTGCCCATAATGATCACATGGTCATAGGTATCGGCCGACAGGTCGATCTCGCGGGCATCTCCGCAGATAAAGTCAACGGTTGCATTATCATCGTTGGCCTTGGCTCTGGCAATATCGATCAGGGTTTGTGAATAGTCGAAGAGCGTGCAGGCCTTAAAACCCCTCCTGGAAAGCTCAAAGCTGTGCCGTCCGTGACCGCCGCAGAGGTCCAGAATTTTATGGGATCCCTGAATGGGCAGCAAACTGCAGATCACATCGACTTCACGTCGCGTGATATCAGGGTCGCAGACCGAACGTGCGTCCGTCAGCAGATAGATCTCATCAAACAGGGTTTTCCACCAATCCGGATTCACGGTGATGCTCATGGTAGCCCCCATATCAGAGTGTAATGGCCTTCGCGTAATTCCACAAGATACGATTTTATTATATATGTCATAAATAAGTAGGTTTCAGGTTTCGGGTGTCAGGTGTCAGATAGAAGATGACAGAAAATAGTCTAACTTTTATCGCCTTGCAGTCGTTTTCTGTGTTTTGTCCTCTGTTTTTTCCTGACACCTGAACACTGAAACCTGACACCAAAGACACCGTCTTGCTTAATGACTCAGCCGGACTTAGATTTTTAGCATGACTTTTATAATTTATTTGCGGAAACTAGGTGCCGCGCCAAAATTAAACAATCCATCAGAGGCAATGATTGCCGGAGATCCCTGCCATGGCTGCAAGCGGGCAATCTCAAGTTCTTCTTCCTCTATTTTAATGATTTTATTTAATTCACCCTGCAGCCACATTTTTTCCAGCTCAAGACAATCCGACCATAATTTGATACCGTAATCCATCACCGCCTTCATTTGTCCCTTTGTAATCACTCGCGGTCTCAGCGCAATCTTTACCGGTCCTAATAGGTAGGTAAACTCCATTTGGGTTGCCATATGATTCTGGTCTTCGACAACCTCCTGAAGATCACCGCTGTCCATGCCAAGTATGGTTTCATTAATATGATCCACAGCTTCGCGGACACTTAGATCGGATTGCAGCACGGCTAACGGCTGGAATCCCCCGCCGCTGCCGACGTTTGTGGGCACTCCGCCATAGCGACCGACAAACCCGATTAAGCCCTTGGGCCCGATCAGGCAGCGAAAGTCGGTCTGGACTTGTTCAAGACGGATGGTGTTTTTTTCCAGTTGCGGTATCTCTTCGGCCCATAATTTCAGCGGGACTTTTTCCTGTAAGATGTAATTTCCTTCGTCCAACGCCAAGGTGATGGCTTCCTCGATATCTGAATTTACCTGGCCGACCCGAACCCCGTGACCGGAATAGCCTCTTTCCGGTTTTAGCACCAGAGCATCCCAATTGCGGCGCGTCCAGGAGATGAGATCTTCGATGGTGTCGCCGTCAGGCCCCTCGGTTTTTCGCGGGTAAAACTGTCGCGTCCATGGTGTGCGTTCTACAATTTCGCCGTGAAACCGGTCCCGATGAGCGCCGGTGACGACTTCAAACATGCTTTTGACGTTAAAGGGTTCGGTGCCGCGCGGGTTGATCACGCGATGCTCTTTAAC
>JASFIU010000529.1:0-3558 GCA_050122495.1 Desulfobacterales bacterium
GGGCATGTCCATGCATATGATGATAACCTGGGCTTTTTCCCTGCGGGCTTTTAGCAGCCCCATGGAAAAATCGGTGGCCCCGGTCGGATAGATCTCCGGCTTGCCGCCGATAACCGTCCAGCCTTTACCAGCCATAACTTTAGCAAAAATACCGCCAAAGGCGCGCGCATGGGCCACATCCTGTATCATAATGTATACCCGATTGAGATTGAACTTCTTTCCTATTTCTACCAGCGCCGGAATTTGTTCGCCAACTGCAATCCATTTGGCTTCACCGGTAATTCGGAAAAGGTATTTGTACTTATCGTAGTTTTTAGCCACGCGGGCATGATAGGCCGGGGTCAAAACTCCGGTGGAGAGAATCGAGATCTTTTTATGCTTCGACAGTAAATCCATCGCAGCCAGACCCGCTTCCGAACGTATCGGTCCCCCCACAATGAAGTCGGCATTTTTTTCCAGGATCAGCTTTTCCACCGCCAGCAGGGCCTCGCTGACCGGCACTCCCGGCTCCAGATCCCTGGTATCGATTATTTCGATCTTGAAGGGACGCTTGGTGCCGCCCACATTGACGCCACCGGCGATGTTAATTTCCTGAACTGCCAGCTGCATTGCCCTCCATGCGTCCCAGCCATAAAGAAAAGAGGTGGAAAGCGGTGCGCCAATGACAATGGGCTTTTCTGCAAGCGCTGTGTTCACAGGCAAAATCAGAAAAACTGCAAATAGCAAGATCACTAGCATCTTCATTTTCTTTACAATCATAGTTGAAACCTCCTTTTCATCGAATCCAATGGTTTGGGGTTGGTAAATCAAAGCATAGTCGACTAAACCAAGCCGCGTTCACACCATGTTTTGAAATTTCCGGCATAAGACGCTATACGGTCGTCTCTGCAAGCCAGAGTTGATCGATTATTGCAGTTCTATCCTTTGGATTTTTGAATGTCAAGGCATTAAAAGAATGAATAAAATTCAGTAAGCTGCTGATATTTTTATCCATCAAAAATAGAGTGGATATTCTTTTATTTCGTACCAAATTCGATTACAGGCTAAGTTAAATGTAATTTGAACTGGACTCATATCTTCAAGTGACTTATATTCCAGTATTTGTAAAAAGAAAACTGGAACCCATGGCAATTTTGGATGCTGCCAATTACAATAAAGCGCTCCGGTAATGGAAAACGATAAAATTATTTACTGAGGACCGTTTAAATTGGGCGACCTAAGTGAGTTTACATTAAAATATAAACTGTTTCTAAAAGGTTATCCCTGGCGCCGGATCGATCCGGTACCCTGGGTCCCCTTAAAAAAACCGTTAAAGAACAGTCGGGTAGCGGTGGTTTCCAGCGCGGGACTCGTTCGGCCAGATCAGGAGCCGTTTGATGATTCGATTCGCGGCGGTGACTACAGTTTCCGTGAAATCCCCGCCGATACGGATCTAACCACCCTAGTGGATGCGCACCGCAGCAATCTTTACGATCACGCCGGGCTCCGGCAGGATCCCAATCTGGTATTTCCTCTGGAGCGGTTGTGCGAACTCGTCGACAGAAGGCGCATCGGTTCGTTAAATCAGCGGCATCTATCTTTAATGGGCTCCCTCACAGCTCCCGGGCGCCTGAAGAAAAAAACCGCGCCGCTGGTGGCTCGCAAACTGGTTGAAGACGGTGTCGATATCGCCCTGCTGGTGCCGGTCTGACCGATGTGCAACCAGGCCGTGGGCCTGGTGGCGGCCGAACTGGAAGGCCAGGGCATCTCTACGGTGGCGATTCAGCTGTTGCGCAGCGTGGCCGAGAAGGTGCGGCCCCCACGCTCGCTGTTCGTCCCTTTCCGTCACGGATACCCGTTGGGCGTACCCGATGATGCCGAACAACAGCGAGCGGTCATCGAGGCAGCGTTGAGAATGCTGGAAGACGAAGGTCTCAAGCCACCGGCTATTGTGGATTACAAGCCGGAGAAAAATATGTAAATTGGCCACAGACCCACACAGACGTACACAGACATTACCTTTTCCTCGGGCGACGTTGCCCGAGGAAAAACTGTATGCCCTTGATAAAGCGCGGCAAACAGTTTTATTTCAGTTAAAAGGTAATTAGAATAAATACTATTCACAATGACCCCATGAATATAATTAGTTTTTTATGGTTATCGCGAAGCGATTGACAGTTTTTGTTCGGCCAAGGTCGGCCGAACAAAAGTTCGTGTGAGTCTGTGTGGGTCTGTGGCTAAATAATAATCTAAATCTGCGCCATCAGCGTATGTCTGCGGTTATTTAGAAAAAATGAGGTGATGATGCAATTTAAAAAACTCGAATTCAAAAACAAAGACGGCCAATTGCTTTCTGCCAGATTGGATTTGCCGGTGGATGGGAGGCCGCTGGGCTATGCGTTGTTTGCCCACTGTTTTACCTGTTCTAAAAACATAAAAGCCATTGCCCATATCAGCCGTGCTCTGACCCGCGCGGGCCTGGCGGTACTGCGTTTTGATTTTACGGGCCTGGGTGAAAGCGAAGGCGATTTTGCCGATACCAATTTTTCCTCAAATGTAGACGACCTGATTGTGGCCGCCGATTTTCTCGAATCCAATTACCAGGCCCCTCAAATATTAATCGGCCATTCATTCGGGGGGGCGGCCGTGCTTCAGGCTGCCGCCCGCGTGCCGGCTTCAACAGCGGTGGTTACAATCGCTGCTCCGGCCGATCCGCAACATGTTAAATACGCCCTGGGCAGTGCGACCGAGACCATCCAAAACCGCGGCGAAGCCGACGTCAACTTAGCCGGCCGAACGTTTAAGCTGAAAAAACAGTTTCTCGACGATCTGGAGTTTGTCAATATGAAAGCCGCATTGCAGAATTTAAACAAAGCCTTACTGGTTTTGCATTCACCGACAGATGCAACCGTCGGGATTGATAATGCGGCCCAAATCTTTCAGGCCGCCCGGCATCCCAAAAGCTTTATTTCTCTGGATAAGGCCGACCACCTGCTGGCCAACCCGGAAGATTCCCTTTATGCCGGCTCGGTTATCGCCGCCTGGGCACTGAAATATATGCATCCGCCTCAAAAAGCGGAATCGCAGATCCAAAAAACCGATAGCCAGGTCGTCACCCGCATCGGAAGATCCAGATATGCAACTGATATTATGGCAGAAGGTCATAGCCTGGTAGCGGATGAACCCATCTCGGCCGGTGGAACCGGAATGGGTCCGGGGCCCTATGATTATCTTATGGCCGGGTTGGGGGCCTGCACGGCCATAACCCTGCGGATGTATTCAGATCGTAAGCAATGGCCCCTGGACGGTGCCACGGTTAGACTGGACCACCAAAAAATCGATGCCGCTGATTGTGAGGACTGTGAAACCAAAGAAGGTAAACTGGATCAAATCGAACGTGAAATCGAGCTATCCGGTCCACTCGATGAGCAACAAAAGCAGCGCCTGATGCAGATTGCCGACCGCTGTCCGGTACATCGTACGTTGCATTCTGAGATTATCGTCAAGTCGAAGCTGAAATCTTAATCAGGCCTAATTCCCTATAGATATTTTATTATCTTGAATAGAAGGATCTAAATT
>JASFIU010000530.1:0-3547 GCA_050122495.1 Desulfobacterales bacterium
GACTTTCGGCCAGGGGCAAATTACCGTAAGTATAGAAACACGCATTGCTGGGATGATAATGACGCCGGTGAAATTCGACGAGTTGCGTGTACGTCAGCGAAGGAATTTCGGCCGGTTCACCGCCGGAATTATAATGATAGGTTGTAGACGGGTACAATTCCTTTTGAATCGAGCGAACCATAACCTGATCCGGTGAAGACATGGCTCCTTTCATTTCATTGTAGACAACACCTTTATAGGCCAACCGCAACTGGCTGGGATCTTTTGCATCGAAATCGCCCTCGAATTCCAGACGATGGCCCTCCTGCTTGAAACTCAGTTCATCTAATGTGGGGAAAAAAGCAGCATCCAAATAAACGTCCATGAGGTTGTAGTAGTCTTTTTGATTCTGGGTGGAGAAGGGATACATGGTCCAATCGGAGGCGGTAAAGGCATTCATAAAGGTGCTCAGGCTTCTTTTGAGCATCGAAAAAAAAGGATCGCGCACTGGATACTGATTGGAACCGCAGAGGGCGGTATGCTCAAGAATGTGGGCAACTCCGGTTGAATTTACCGGCACGGTTTTAAAAGCAACGCTGAATGTATTTTCCGCATCCTTGTTGCTGATATGAATATGGTGTGCACCGGTTTTTAAATGCTCGAGCTCATAAAAATAAGAACGAATTCTCTCCAGCGGCGCAGCGCGCTTAACCAGATAATTACAGATATTGTCACCCGGGCGAAGATTTGAATTATTCGGATCCACAAATTTGGTCATAATTATTATTCTTCCTGTCTTTACCCCAAAAAAGGTGGCCCATAGGGGGCGGTTTCAGCTTCAATTAATTTGGGAGCGTCGGGTTCGTTTTTGCGTTGCGTGTTACGAGTTACGAGTTGCGGGTCATGCACTGCAGCATTTAGTATGCAATGTTTTAACCCGAAACACGGAACACGAAACTCGAAACGCTTAGCTTCATGCCGCTATGTAAATGCCGCGACTCTTACGCTTGATTTTTCCGATTTTATTTAGTCGAAATATGATATTGCGAATTTTTTTGTCTCCAAATCCGGTCTTGGCCTGAATGTCAGAAAATCCCAGCCCCCGTCGCGACCGCTTGATGACATCAAATACCATATCCACTGCCGTAACGGCGGTTTTGGATCTCCCGACCTGCCCTCTCACCGGATACCCTCCGCTTGCCATGGCAGCTTTTACCAGGTTTTCCAGCCGGTCCAATTTAGCCATCAATTTATCGACATCTTTTTTGGTCGGGATATTGTAATTCTGCATGAAAAACTTTACCATGGCATCAAAACTGATGGGTTTTCCTTTTCTCTTGGTCATGGGGTCCTCCTTGCGCAAGGTGGTGAGTAAAAGGTAAAATGATGATATTGGATCAATCTAGAAAATTTGAAGTAAAACCTAATGATAAAAGATAAGAAAGTCAAGAAATGACATCTCCCAAAACACTGCTCAAGGCCTGGAATTTCAAACCCAAAAAAAAGTTGGGGCAGCATTTTCTGGTAGACCCCTCTTCGGCTGAAATGATTGTCCGGCGTTCAAAAATTTCATCGGACGACACCGTGATAGAAATTGGCGCTGGAGTGGGAGCGCTAACCGTCCCGCTGGCAAAGGCCGCCGGCCAGGTTTTTGCTGTGGAAATCGATTCTCAGCTGACGAAATTATTGAAGACCGAATTGATCGTCCGGAGCCTCACAAATGTTGAAATCATCGAGAATAATATTCTTAGAGCCGATATCCATGCCCTGGCTAAAAAATTAGACCGTCAGGTCGTGGTGATTGGGAATCTGCCTTATAATATCTCTTCTCAAATCCTGATCCAGCTCATCCATATGAGAAAGGACGTAAAGCGTGCAATCCTGATGTTTCAAAAAGAGCTGGCCCGGCGTATTATGGCCAAACCCGGCAGCAAGGATTACGGGAGACTCACCGTTATGCTGGGGTATTGTGCTCAAATAAAGCCAATTGCCACGGTCGCTGCTTCACTTTTTTATCCTGTGCCCAAAGTTGATTCTGAAGTTGTTGAAATCAACTTTAAAATTTCACCCGGATATCCGGAGCATGATGAAACCATGCTTTTTCAGGTAATCAAAGCGGCGTTTGGCAACAGACGCAAAACACTTAAGAATGCACTTTCGGCCAGTGGTCTTCATATTGAGCCCCGGATCGCCCGCCAGGCATTAATTTCAGCAGAAATCGACCCCACACGACGTGCTGAAACACTGACGGTCTCAGAATTTGTAGCACTTCAAAGATGTTTGGCGCAGGCACTCAAAGCATAATAGCCACCGTAACCTATCTCAAAAATATCAAACACGAGGACGACGACGAGTACGAGTACGAGGAAGAAAATTGCATAGCTTCGTACTCGTGCTCCTCCTCGTCCTCGATAACAGCATTTTTGAGATAGCTTATCATATCTAGTCCATTAGGCCGACCATGTAATAGGGGTATGCTGGATAATTGGAATATTGGGCAGTTCTCTGAATGCCTCTTGACCCTGCGCCCCAATAATATTATGTTTTACTTAGAATTACGTTTATATGCCTATCACAAAAGGAGGATTCAATGGCAGTAAAAATACTGATTCGGAGAACTGTACCGGAGGATAAGGCAAGGCAGATGATCCCCCTCTTCCGGAAAATGCGAACGCTTGCAAATGAACAGCCCGGATACATCACCGGTGAAACAATGAGAAATCTTGAAAATCCGGATGAATTCCTAGTGATCAGCTCCTGGGAGACATCGGATGATTGGAAACGGTGGGTGCAAAGCGATGAACGTCAGCAGGTTCAAGGCGAAATCGACGACCTGCTGGGCGGCCAAACCGATTACGAAATTTTTCATTATGGATTTGCGGAGTGAGGTTTGACCCCTATCACTTGAGTGCGGCGAATATTTTTCAATAAATTTAACAAATTTCTTTAATACAGAGAGTTGCGCGTTCCGGGTTGCGGGTTGCGGGTTGAAAGATAAAAGAAAGATACTCGTAACACGCAACCCGAAACGAAAAATTTTTAATTAGAAGCTATCTCAAAAATGTGGATCAGGGTCCATGGTTAGGCGTCCCGTGAATTGAAAACGGAGCGTACACGCAGTACGTGAGTATTTCAATTCGCGGGAGGATGCACCTTAATACAATAAGATCGGTGCTGAATCAGGCTCTGCGTGACAACACCGCTATGGGCCCTTAGACGCGTTTTTGAGATAGCTTCTACATGTTTTCCGCGATTGTTACCGTCCTATCCCCCAACATATTGACATAGCTTCCCATCTCATTATCGTACCATCCGTAGATAACCGCCTGGGTTACCGGCACCCGGATCGTCATATTTTGGTGGTTGGTTAACCCGGCTTTTTCGATACCCGGCACTTTTTCCAAATCAATGCTCGCCTCTGCTGTGCGCGTGTGGGTTTCGTAACCTTCTATTATAGCTGCAACCCGCGGCAGTCCGATAATGTCACAGGAAACATTTTGTTTTTTGGTGTAATGGAGATATCCGTGCGTATTTTCGGTAGCGGCGGTTTCAAATATGTCATTAATCG
>JASFIU010000531.1:0-3542 GCA_050122495.1 Desulfobacterales bacterium
CCAGCTTAACCCGCAGATCGTGCATCATTTTAAAGGTCCGAATAAAAATCCGGCTCTGGGGCATGACCTTATCAAAAAAATCTCCATGGGTGATGAATATTCTTTTTTTTATGCTGTGGTACGGCTTTATTCGTATTTTGCCTATGTTTTTAGGGACATAGCCATTGTCATGGTTCCCCCGCACCCAGACCACCTTCTGTTTATAGGACATCTGTTCAAAGCGATTCAGTATCTGCTGATCCGCTGGTTTCAATTTCGCGTAGGGGTTCTCAATAATATCTCCATTCAATATAAACTCAGCATCTTCAGGGATATTATTAAGAAAACGCTCGAAGTCCTGATATACAAAATATTTAGACCCGATATGTAAATCACTAACTATTATTGCTTGCATATTTAAATGGTTAAAACAAAAACTAAAAGTATAAAATGAATATGGGGCAGGATTCCTTGTGTTTATTATAGAACATTATTCGAATAATTAAAATTTTTTTTTGCTGTCTAAAATTTTAAGCTTTCCAGATCCATTGCCGCTATCATTTTTTCAGAATTTGCGTGATCTTCCCCGATAACTCTTCTATGGTGAAGGGTTTTTGCATAAAGCCGTCACAGCCGCGTTCTAAGAGCTCAATGGCCTGGCCGTCCACACTGTATCCGCTTGAAAGCAGGACCTTCACTTCCGGATTTATGGCTTTGATTCTGTCATAGACTTCCCCTCCACCCATATCCGGCATGATGATATCCAGGACGACCATTTTGATTTCATCTTTGTGCGCTTTAAAAATATCAACGGCATTTGCGCCGTTTTTAGCCGCCAGCACGGTGTAGCCTAGTTTTTCAAGCATGTTGACCCCCACATTCAACACGAGCTCCTCATCGTCAACGATCAACAGTGTTCCGCTGCCCCGGATTAATTGGGAACCGGTTTCAACCGCGTCTTTGGCATCTTTTTCAGAGGCCGGTAAAAAAATCCGGATGCGCGTTCCCTGACCTTTTTGAGACTCGACATCGATATAGCCATCATGGCTCTTAATAATGCCGTAAACCGAGGCCAGTCCCAGTCCGGTGCCTCGGCCCATTTCTTTGGTCGTAAAAAAGGGATCGAAAATTCGTTCCAGGGTCGCTTTGTCCATACCGCTGCCGGTGTCGGTGATGGTTAATTGAACGTAGCGGCCCGGGGTCGGATTGTAACGATCGCTTTTGATATTTAAATGGGTTTCATTTTTTGTTTTTAGATAAAGCTTGCCGCCGCCGGGCATCGCGTCGGCTGCATTCACATAGAGATTTAACAGCACCTGTTCGATTTGCCCCTCGTCGGCCGCGATCGAAGACAGGTCCTGGTCTAATTCCCGCTCAATCGTAATTTCCTTGCGTGTACGCCCGAAAGTCTCGGCACTTTCAACCACAATCTGATTTAAATCAACCGGTTTGACATTGTATTTTCCCCTACGGGCATATCCCAGCATCTGGCGTGTGAGCTGGGCGCCGCTCTTGACCTGCTTTTCAATATTTTTCAACAGCTCATAATGCGGGTGGGCATTTTCAATTTCAAAGAGCATGAGCGAGGTATTTCCCTGGATATTCATCAGCAGGTTGTTGAAGTCATGGGCGATCCCGCCGGCCAGGGTGCCCAGGGCTTCAAAGCGCTGGGCCTGCAGAAATTGGACCTCCAGCTTACGGCGTTCCTCTTCAGCCTTTTTGCGGTCGGTAATATCGATGATAAAACCGCGTAATCCAACCGGTTGGCCCTTTTTCAAAATCGGTGCGGAATGAATCATTACCGGAAAAGTGGAGCCGTCTTTTCGAAGGGCGCTGTACTCATTGATGGTGTTTTGTTCACCGCGCAATATTCTGGCAACGTTTTGTTTGGCGCGATTGCGATCCGCCGGGATAATCATGTCAAAGCTGCTTAAACCCTGCTTGAGATCCTTTTGCGTATAGCCGAAATAGTTATAGGCGTTGCGATTTACAAAAGTCAGCTTACCCTCTAAATCGACTTCAAAAATGGTCTCCGGCATCAATTCCGCCAGCTCTCTGAATCTTTCTTCACTTTCTCTGAGTGCCAGCTCTGTTTTTTTTGACCCCGTAATATCCAACCCGATGGACTGATACTGCTGCAGCGTGCCGTTATCATCAAAAATCGCATGGTCCGTCCAGTGCTGCCAGCGAATGGTGCCGTCCGGGGCCAGCACCTGGTGCTCATAGCCGACCACCGGCTTTTCTCGGGTCAGAGATTTAAAATGAGATCGGACTTTATCCTGTTCTTTTTCGGGAATGAAAAGGAAAAAATTTTTACCGACGAGTTCTTCGCGGGTCTTTTTGAAATATTGGCAATAGGCACTGTTGACGAAAGATAAAGTTCCGTCCGGCAAAAACCGGCAGATTAATGCCTGCATATTTTCTACCAGGGCGCGGTAGCTTTTTTCGCTCTCTTGCAAGGCCTCTTCTATGCGCTGCCGCGTTTTCATTTCAGCGTTGAGCTGTTCAAATGCCTCACGGTAGCGATTTTCGGATTCTTTGAGCGTACGCTGATGATCGATCAATTCTGGTTGATATTTTTTTTTGAGGCGCTCGAAAAAGAATGAAGCCACGATAACCAGCATAAAGGCGATATAGAATCGAAGCTTAAACTCGCTGATGACCAGGCTTTCGTGGCCGCTGACAAAAAGCTCTAGGGCCAACAGTGAACAAAATAAAACCGAAACCCAGATCAATGCCCGGGTGGTTCCCAGGGCGAAAAACACCAGCACCGTAAAAATAAAGGCCCACGGCATCCGGCTTAAATTGCCCTCGATACCCACGGTATAAGCGATAAAGAATCCGAACAGGGCGAACAGGATGTTTATAAAATAAGGATAGATCTTACTTTCTTTTGTTTTATAGCCGGGCATATTGATGGCTACAAAAAGACCCAGAAGCAAGCCGAACATCAGCACCAGAATTGTTCCAATCAGATAGCGGCCGACAATGAGGTCATAGATCATAAAGATGCCTAAAACCGGCAGGCCGACCAGCATGCTTACCTTGACCAGGTATTTCTGATAGTTCAATTCCATCGAATCGGGAAGATGGTTAATATTCCGGTTGATTAAGGAAGACATTTTCCATTTTCTTTTTGATGTTCCCGACATCTCATTAATCTTCATGAGGGGCCCCTTGTATTATAAAGTTAGACGCTTCCTCCCGCGAAGCAGGACAAAATTCTACCGCTTCTTATTTGCAGGGTAATATTCATTATACCGTTAAAATTATCAGATTCAAAATTTAATTGAGAAAAGGAAGATTGGTGGGCGTTTTAAAACAGGTCTGGAAGGTGTGAAGAGAGATTGAGGTGGGTTTGGACCGAATGAAGTCCCCCCCTTGCAAAACTTCATCCCCGGCTTATTGAGTTCGCCAGCAGGGCTCAATTTTTCCGGTTGCGGCCAAACCCACGTAAGAGATAATCGAACAGCCGGCTGTTGGTAAAATTAACGGATTGCCATCACCAGGTCTTTTGCCGTAGCGACTTCATCAAAACGCGCATTTAGAAATCGGTTTACTTT
>JASFIU010000532.1:0-3519 GCA_050122495.1 Desulfobacterales bacterium
TGTCGATTGGGATAAGGGCCTTGGCACGGGCGGCTACGCGCTGGTCGAATGGGAGCCGGGATTCAGGGCCCTCACCAAACGAAATCCGAATTACTGGAAGGGGGGGCGCGCTCACTTTGATGAGATCGAAACCATTGGGATTGCGGATGTCACGGCCCGAATGACCGCCTTGAATACCGGCCAAATTGACGCCATGAACCGGTTTGATCTAAAACTTATTCATTTGCTGAAACGCGTAAGCGGCATCCAGATTATCAACGTCACCGGGACTAGGCATTACTCGATCCCCATGCTTACCGACAGAGCGCCATTTAACAACAACGATGCCCGTCTGGCAATGAAATACGCCATAGATCGGGAACATATGCTGAAACAGATTCTACGCGGTTTCGGCAGCCTCGGTAATGATCATCCCATCGCTCCGAACCAAAAATATCACGCTTCTGAATTGCCCCAGCGAATATATGATCCGGATAAGGCCAGGTTTCACATGCAAAAAGCCGGAATGCTGGATTACACATTCAAGCTGCATGCAGCCGATGCTGCCTTTGGTGGCGCGGTCGATGCAGCCGTTCTATATAAAGAGCATGCCGCCAAGGCCGGCATAAAGATAGAAGTGGTACGCGAGCCAAATGACGGTTACTGGAGCAACGTCTGGATGAAAAAGCCCTGGGTCATGTGCTATTGGACCGGCCGCGCGACAGCGGATTGGATGTTTTCCACTGCCTATGCAGCGGATGCTACCTGGAACGATACCTTTTGGAAGCATGAGCGCTTTAACAGTTTGCTCAAGGAGGCCCGCGCAGAGCTTGATGAAAAAAGACGTCATGAATTATACGTAGAATGTCAGAAAATTTTGAGAAATGAAGGCGGTGTTGTTATCCCGATGTTTGCAAACCATATAGAGGCGGCTAACAATAAGGTGAGATTCGAGCAACCGGCAGGCAACTGGGAGTTGGATGGCCATCGAGCGGCAGAACGCTGGTGGTTTGAGTCATAATTTAAAAAGGCCAAACACGGGGTGTTTGGCCTTTTCTGGATTCGGTTATTTTTGGACTGTAACCACCGGACAGGGTGCATGTAAAATTACATATTGCGCCGTGGAACCGAATAACAATTTTCCGACCTTGGATTTTTTAACGATTCCAAGGAAAATTAGATCAATCTCATCTTCTTCCGCAAACTTCACCAGTTGCTCTCCGGGGGTTAGGTCGGTTAATAACAGTAAACTTTCATACGCGGGATCATCACTTCCGAACAAATCCTTCACTTCATTTTCCAATTTTTCTTCCATTTTTTTGACCTGAGAATGTTTGAGCGGCTCGATGCGGACAATGGTATTGACCACCGCCAATTTCGCCTTCCAGACGCTGGCGTGATTTTGAGCCACTTTTAAGGCTTCTTTAGAAGCGTCTGACCCATCATAGCAAACCATAAGTTTCATGTTGACCTCCCACGAATGTTAAAATATGCCTTTCAGACCTGCCGCAGTCCTTCGTCACAAATAACCCTCAATCAAAATATTTTCAATAAAATTTTAACAAACATAATACTCCGCAAACCAAGTTTCAAGGAATTTAGAATCAGAATTCTACTCTTGCAAACGGTTAAGATGGCGTAATGTTTGACGCAGCGTCCCGCCTTTGGCCTGCTGTCCCTGTACAATGACCACAAATGCCCGCGGGTCGGCATCGTTTACCAATGACTTTAGAATATTAACATCCGGCCGGTTTACAGTACAAAACAAAGTTGTGTGCTCTTTTTTAGAAAACATGCCTTTGCCGGCCCAGCCCGTTACCCCGACTGACATGCGCTTCAACAACACACGAGATACTTCTTCAGGTGCATCTGTAATTATAAAAGCCGTACGCACAACGCTGGGTCCTTCTAAAACATAATCTGCCACCAGCCCCCACATAAACAAGGTCACAAAAGCATAAAGAGCCATTTCCCATCCAAAAACCAGCCCGGCAACCAGGATAACCCCGCCATCAATAAGAATATAAACCTGGCTGTTCGGGATGCCCGTTTTTAATTGCAACACCCGGCTGATGACCGAAGTCCCGGCCGGTGAGGTCCCGCCGCGATAAATCAATCCAATGCCAATCCCACCGATAATCCCGGCATAAAGTGCATTTAATAGCAGATCATTGGTGACACCGGGTGGAAGAAAAGCTGCGAATGCATCCACCCCCAAACTATAAATTAGGGTCACATAAAAAGCACGAATGAGGAAGCGGAAACGACCCAGATAAAAAAAACCGATGATTAAAATTGGGACCGTTAAAATTAACATCGTTAATCCCTGCCGCCAGCCGGTGAACTCATGGATAATTATCGCCATCCCCGATATCCCGCCCGGAGCGATATTAAAAGGCGCTAAAAAGATATCGAAATTAACAGCGAGGATAACTGCACCGGTCGATAATAGAAAATAATCCGGCAGCACTTTGCGAAAATTGATGCCGGTAACCCACACACGTATTTTAGGTATCATTTAATCACCCCTGGGTGGTTTGGTAAAAAAGAAGGGGTCATAGAGAAAAGACTATAGTTTGTCAATTAAAAAACGTCGGATTATTTTAGAATACCGTACGCTTTGGCAAGTTTATTGTCATAGGCAGCTTTCCGGCCGCGGCATTTATCCCGCGGGCACAGCTGGCAACTGAAAAATGAAACTTCGGTGGGAAAATATATTCCGGATATTGATTTGGCCGGAAGCATAAGCAGATTTTTGGTGAGCCTAACACCAATGGGCGCTTCCTCTTCTCCAAAAAGAGAAAACAAAGGCTTTTGCTCCTCAATCGGCCAATCGGTCAAAGACCCGGGGCTCATAAAAGACATGCCATCCAGGCCATATCTTGATTGCAGCTTTTTTTCCAGAAATTTGCGTGCAGCGCTCAGAGCGATGTTGCCGATGATATCAAAGTAGTATTCCTTGATCAAATCTTTGGATTCACTACCCTTTTTTCTGAGTTTATCCCCGATGGTAACCACATACGGAAAAACACGCTCAACTTCCTCAAGATTTTTGCGCAACACCCGGCTGGTAAAACGGACCCCGTCGATTTCAACGGCCTGCTCCAGTTTCTGATTGATGTAACTGATTTTATAGGCGGCTTTGGGGGCGATGAGCGGCTTGGCAGCTTCGATCAGTGTTTGCACCTCTTCCCAGCGTTTGCCTTTATCCAAATGCAGTTGTCGTCGAATCTCACCGAGAGGTAGCTGAACGGGTATATGATTTAGGATTTCCATTTTATTTTAGGATTCACGCAAAGCCGCATTGCTGAGCACAATCAGTTATTAAAAAAGATGCGAAGTCTCGCATCTGCGGGGCCGCGCCTTAGCTGAGGCGACGGCGGGCTAAGCCACATAGAATTTAGTTTGACAAAGATTCCCTTTGCGCCTTTGCGTCTTTGCGTGAGGAATCAATTAAAAATACCTTAAATCTTATTCGTACGCCGCAGGTAATCTTATTCCGGGTTTAGGGGGTGTTTCTCAACTTGCTCTGCAATATAT
>JASFIU010000533.1:0-3495 GCA_050122495.1 Desulfobacterales bacterium
AGCCGACCACTGCTTTGGCCTGCTCGCGGCTGGCGACCTCTTTAAGCGCTAGCAACGCCCCGCGAGAATGCGGCTTGACCCAGTCAATTTCGTAGCTGTTTTCCCTGCCGTCAGGACTGCAAACCAAAAGGGCCGTGCCCGGTTTGAAAATGGTTAACGACTCTACATACGCGGAAATCTTGCTGGTGCCTTTAACTCCATGGGCGCCCACAATCTTTCCAACAAGCACAACCTCCTTTTTGGGTGCCGGCTTATTCAATAATTTCCAGGACCGTGCGTTTTCTGATTTTGGCAGAAGCTGCACTCAATATCGTCCGCATGGCTCGAGCCGTTCTGCCCTGTTTTCCGATCACTTTCCCTAGATCCTCTTTGGCCACTTTCAGTTCCAAGACCGAGGTCTGATTGCCCTCAACCTCTGTAACGCTGACTTCTTCCGGATGATCCACCAGTGCTTGAGCGATATAGCTGATCAGATCTTTCATAGCGCCATCTCCTTTTTTGCCGGTTGAGAAACAGGGGGGGATGAACGTCTAAACTAGCTATTGTTAGCAAAAAATCCTTCTTTTTTCAAAAGACTTTTTACGGTATCGGTCGGAATCGCACCTTTTTCCATCCAAAATTTGATTCGATCTGAATTTAAGGACACCTTCACCGGATCAACCAAAGGATCGTATGTGCCCACTTTTTCGAGGAATTTGCCGTCCCGGGGGCTTTCGCCGTCCGCAACGACAATCCGATAAAATGGTTTTTTCTTCGCTCCGTGTCTTGCCAATCTAATTCTAACTCCCATTATCATTTCTCCTTCAAAAGGGCAGCATTCCTCGTCCCATTCCGCGCATGCCACCTTGATTTAATTTTTTCAGCATTTTCAGAACCTGGGTATAGTTTTTTAAGAGTTTGTTTACGTCCTGGACCCGGGTTCCGCTTCCCCGGGCGATCCGTTTGCGGCGGCTGCCATTTATAATGCTATGATTCCGCCGTTCTTGAGGCGTCATGGAATTGATGATAGCCTCAATTCTGACAAACTCCTTTTCATCCACCTGTAAATTTTTCAACTGCTTCATCTGCCCCATGCCCGGAATCATTTTCATCAGATCAGTGAAAGATCCCATCTTGCGGATCTGAACCATCTGATCACGAAAATCCTCCAGGCTGAATTGACTTTTTCTGAGCTTTTTTTCTAGCGCTTCCGCTTGTTTCTGATCGACGACGTCCTGGGCCTTTTCTATCAGGGTAAGGACATCTCCCATGCCCAGAATACTGGAGGCCATGCGATCCGGGTGGAATGCTTCAAGGTCACTCAGTTTTTCACCCACCCCGATAAATTTAATCGGCTTTCCGGTTATGGATTTAATGCTAAGCGCGGCGCCGCCTCGGGCGTCGCCATCCATTTTGGTGAGCACCACACCGCCGATATCGAGGGCCTCATTAAATGACTTAGCAATATTGACGGCATCCTGGCCGGTCATGGCATCGGCCACAAGCAAAATATCTGCCGGCTTGACCGCTGCTTTGATATTTGCCAGCTCGGCCATCAAGTCCTCATCGATATGCAGACGTCCGGCCGTGTCCAGCAGCAGCGTGTCGCATCCCTGCTGATGCGCGGCAGCCTGAGCCGACTGACAGATCTCAACCGGATCCTGATCGGTGCTGGATGGAAAAACCGGCACATCCAGTTGATTGCCCAGCTTCTGAAGCTGATCGATGGCTGCCGGGCGGTAAACATCCGCCGGAACCAGGTAGGGTTTGCGGCCGTTTTTTCTTAAGAAAACGGACAGTTTACCGGCTGTTGTCGTTTTGCCGCAGCCCTGAAGGCCGACGAGCATCACCGCTACCGGAATTTTTCCAGAAAGATCCAGTTGCTCGTGGCGGGCGCCCATTAATTCCGTCAGGGCTTCATTGACAATTTTTACCACCTGCTGGCCCGGCGTCAAACTCTGCATGACCTCCTGACCCATTGCCCGCACTTTGATATCGGCGATGAAATTTTTAACCACCCGATAATGGACATCGGCTTCGAGGAGGGCCATGCGGACTTCCTTCAGCCCCTCCTCGATATTTTTCTCCGTTAATTTGCCATGCCCCTTAAGCTTACGGAAAATGGTGTTCAGTTTGTCGCTCAGGCTGTCTAACATGCGTTTACCCGGTTGAGTTCATAAATTCTTGAAAATATAATTTAAAAAATGCTATGTCAAGTAAATTAATTTCACTTTAATAAGCTGTTAAGAGGGAATACTCTACTGTGGGATTTTGATTAATCATATTCGTTGTAACTGAATATGGAAATTAATTTAATATGTCGAATTACAAACAAAACATCCTTGAACTTGACCGGAAAGAGTTGATCTCGTGGCTTGAGACACGGGATATTGAATCTTATCGTGCCGATCAAATTCTTAAATGGATCTATTTGCGTCAGACCGATCGATTTGACCGGATGACGGATATTGCCAAAGACATCCGTCCGCTTTTGGCAGATCATTTTACCATCGGCCGGCTGCAAACGGAAACCGTCGAAATTTCAAAAGATGGTTCGCGCAAATATCTGTATAAATTGCAGGATGGAAAGCGGATTGAAAGTGTCCTGATACCGGAGCGCGATCACTATACCCTCTGTATTTCCAGTCAGGTGGGCTGCGCTCAAGGCTGCCGGTTTTGCTTAACGGCCAGAGGCGGATTCCAGCGCAACTTAAGCAAAGCCGAAATCGTTTCACAGGTAAGGGACATCAAGCATGAGCTGGAAGGTACGATGCCGCTCAGCAACCTGGTTTTTATGGGTATGGGTGAACCCCTGGCCAATTATAAGAATCTTGTGCGTGCGCTTGGGGTCATTACCGACAGCCGCTTCGGACTTGGCTTTGCCGGCCGCAGGGTAACGGTATCAACGGCGGGGCTGGCGTCGAAACTGGCTGCTCTGGGCCGCGATACGAAAGTAAACCTGGCCATCTCGCTCAATGCGACCGATAACGCTACCCGCAGCCGCTTAATGCCGCTCAACCGAAAGTTTCCCATCGAAAATTTGCTGCAGGCCTGTCAACAGTTTCCGCTGCCCGGCGGGCGCCGGATCACATTTGAATATGTTCTTTTGAAAGACGTCAACGACTCGGTCGAAGATGCCCTTCGCCTGGCAAAATTACTGCGACCGATCAAATCCAAAATAAATTTAATCCCCCTTAATTCTTATGAAGGCTGCCAGTATCAGCGACCGGATGAAGGTGCCATTCTTCGATTTCAGAAGATTTTAATCGACAAAAATTATACCGTCATGATTCGCCAGAGCAAAGGGCAGGATATTTCGGCTGCCTGCGGGCAGCTGGCCGGTAATGGCCTACGGCCATAGGTTTCAGGTGCCTGTGTTCCCTTCCTCGCCATTGGGGCTACGCAGGGCAAGCGGGTGTCAGGAAATCCATTGGATATTTGTTGCTGACACCAGACACCTGGAACCTAAATAAGTAAGGCACTGCCAGATTACATAAGAAAAGTGAAGTCAAATAT
>JASFIU010000534.1:0-3492 GCA_050122495.1 Desulfobacterales bacterium
ATCCGGGGGGCAGTTCATAGGCGCTGGGCACTTCTCCGGAGAGCAGTATTTCGTCTTGTTTCACATCCGGGTGGGACGGTAAGTGGGCCGAAAAAAGAGCCTGAGTGTATGGATGCACCCGCAGTGTATAGACCTCATCCGCAGGACCGTATTCGACTAGTTTGCCCAGATACATCACGCCGATGCGATTGCTCATATATCTGACAGTTGCCAAATCGTGAGCAATAAACAGGTAGGCCATACCGAGTTTGTCCTGAAGTTCCTTGAGCATGTTCATGATCTGGGCTTGAATGGAGACATCCAAAGCCGATACCGGCTCATCAAGCACAATCAGGCTGGGGCGCACAATCAGGGACCTGGCCACGGCGATCCGCTGTCTTTGGCCGCCGCTGAATTCATGCGGAAAACGGTCTGCCGCCCCGGCTCGCAATCCCACCTGGACCAGAACCTCCCTGACCCTCTTTTTGATTTGGCTTTTAGATAGACCATCATTGACCACCAGCGGCTCGCTAACAATGGAGCCGACCCGCATGCGCGGGTTAAGAGAACTGGTCGGATCTTGAAACACGGATTGAACCTCGGATCGGTATTCTGCCAATTCCTTTTTCTCTGAAAGCAATACTGGCCGACCACGAAACAGAATGCTTCCGGAAGTGGTTTTTTCCAAAAGCAGAATGGTTTTTGCTATAGTGCTCTTGCCACAGCCCGATTCGCCAACGAGACCAAAGGTCTCCCCGGCTTGGATTGCAAAACTGACATCATCGACCGCTTTAATCCAGCCAGCCACCTTTGTCAGCACGACGCCTTTCACCACCGGAAAGTATTTTTTAATTTGTCGGACCTCCAACAGAGCAGTCATGGTTTTTCCCCCGGGCTCAATCTATCAGATGCCAACAGCTGGCTGTGTGTTCTTTTCCTATCTCAAAAAAAGGCGGATATTCGATTTTGCACTTATCGCTGGTGTAGCCACAGCGGGCCGCAAACGCACATCCAGCAGGAAGCCGGTGCAAAGGAGGCGGCTGACCATCGATGCTGAATAGTTTGTCGACCTTCTGTTCAACTTTGGGCAGTGATTTCATCAATGCCTGGGTATAGGGATGGGCCGGACGATCGAACAGTTGCTTCACGGGCGCAGTTTCAACGATCTTGCCGGCATACATAACCGCCGCCCTTTGACACATGCGGGCAATGATGCCGAAGTCGTGGGTGATAAAAATCAGTGCAAGGCCTGTACGCTGCTGGATATCGCTTAGCAGGTTGAGGAGCTGTACCTGAATGGTGGCATCCAAGGATGTCGTCGGCTCGTCGGCAATCAGCAGTCTGGGCTCACAAGAAAGGGCAATGGCGCCAACCACCCGCTGCCGCATGCCGCCGCTGAGTTCGTGCGGCCAATTTTTGAGGCGGACTTTGGGAGACGGAATGCGCACCATTTCGAGCATTTTTTCAGCGCGCTGCCACAGGCGGCTGCCCTTTAGGCCGCGATGAATTTTGATGGCTTCGCTGACCTGCTTTCCAATCGTAAAGACGGGGTTGAGGGAAGTCATTGGATCCTGCAATATCATGGATATTTGAGCTCCGCGAATCTTGCGCATCTGATTTTCGCTGTATTTCAGCAGGTCCTGTCCATCAAATCGTATTTCGCCCTCAACAATTTTGCCGGCCGGTTCGGGGACCAATCGCATTAGCGAAAGGCAGGTAATGCTCTTACCGCAACCGGATTCGCCCACCAATCCAAATGTTTCCCCCTGGGCGACCTTAAAGCTGACGCCGTCAACGGCCTTCACCGTCCCCCAACGGGTAAAGAAATAAGTTTGCAGATTCTTGACATCCAGTAGTGTGCTCATTCTTAACCCCCTCCTCCGACCTGCCGCAGTTTCGGATCAAGGGCTTCCCTCAGCCAATCTCCCAGCATGTTGAAACTCAAACAGATCAATGCGACAGCGATTCCCGGAAAAAAAGGGATCCACCAGGCCATGGTGACATAATCCCTTCCTTTGGCGATCATACCGCCCCATACCGGTGTCGGGCCTGGAATCCCGGCACCAATAAAGCTCAGGGAGGCTTCGACGATGATGACCCAACCCACCTGGAGCGTGAGCAGGACCAGCAAGGTGCTGCGGATATTGGGGAAAAGATGCATCAGCATAATCCGGAAATCTGAGGCCCCTGCCACACGCGCAAGCGCCACAAAATCCCGGCTTTTAAGGCTCAACACTTCTCCCCGAATCACCCGGGCATATCGCGCCCAAAGCACGATTCCAATGGAGATCACCACATTCTGCAAGCTGGGGCCTAACACGATCGCCAGGAGCATGGCCAGCAAAATAATAGGAAACGCCAGGGTGGCGTCGGCCGCACGCATTAAAACGGCGTCCAGTTTGCCGCCGTAGTAGCCGGAAATAATGCCCAAAACGGTTCCGACAAAGCCGCCCAGGGTCAGGGCAAGGACGGCAACGATACACGAAACTCGGGCACCGGCCATGATGCGGCTGAGGATGTCTCGGCCGAGCATATCGGTGCCCAGGAGGTGCGCATCAGTCCCCTTCTCCATCCAAACCGGAGGGACAAACCGTTTGGAAAGTTGAATTTGGTTGGCCGGATAGGGTGCCAGGGATTCTCCGAAAATAGTCAGAAAAATGAAAATGAATACCATCAAGGCGGGAAAAATCGGTAACCGCCGCTTTGGCACTTTCCATTGACGATCCTCCACTTTAGGCCCGTTATCTGTCACTTTTGCCGTGTTTTTAGCTTTGGCAGTCATATTTGCGCTCTAATTCTCGGATCCAGATAGGCATATGAAATATCCGTCAGTAGGTTGGCGACCATCACGATGACGCCCGCCATCAAGATAACGCCCTGAATTAGTGGAAAATCCTGGTTTACGATGGCACTATACGCCAGGCGACCGAAACCGGGCCACGCGAAAACCGTCTCGATCAAAATAGCGCCGGTGATCATGATGGCAATGTACATCCCGCCGAAGCTGAGAACCGATAGCAGGCTGTTTCTGAGGGCGTGGCTCCAGATAACAGACGTTTGTGACAGCCCCTTGACCCTTGCCAGTCGGATGTAGTCGCTGTCCAAGACCTCCAGCATGCTGGAGCGCAGCAGCCGCACAATTCCGGCCATCAAAAAATTGCCCATACAAAAGGCCGGCATCAGGTAGTGCTTCCAGCTACCCATCCCTGATGATGGCAAGATTCCCAACAGGACGACGAAAATATGGATCAACATCAAACCAACCCAAAACGTCGGTAGAGATTGCCCCAGTCCCGCAAGCACACGTACAAAAATATCCAGAGCGGAATCTTTCCGAACCGCCGCCAGAACGCCCAGGGGAATGCTGAAAATGAAGGTCGCGATCATGGATACGGCGACGAGTTTAAACGAATTGGGTAATTTCTCCAATATAGATTCGGAAACCGGCCTGCGGGTTCGGATGGAATTTCCAAAATCGCCCTTGACCGCTTTTGAAAGAAAGAGGACATATTG
>JASFIU010000535.1:0-3487 GCA_050122495.1 Desulfobacterales bacterium
GACTTTCATCATTGAAATTTCGATTCTTTCCACTGAACTGTCGCGCAACTGCGATTGCGCTCTTGCCCTTGATGTAGCCTATTACTTGAGCTACCAAATGCTTGGGGGGAATCGAAATGCACATGTAAACATGATCCGGCGTCAGGTGACCTTCAAGAATCTGGCAATTCTTTTGACGAGATAATTCATAAAAATCAGCCTCAAATATCGCCTGATTTTTCCTTTTTCCGGTATTTTGGAATAAAAATTGATATATGCTTTCTGTATTCATGATATTGTCCGATTTCACCAGCGAATGTCACAAAATTTCAGGATGTTCAAAAGAATTGCAGGGTAAAATACGCAAAATCCCGATCTAAATCTTCATTGTCTCAGCCCAGTTATATAAAAGAAACAATATCCAGATCAATTAAGGATTGTTTTGGTATCCTGGACAAAACCAGCTTCCAGATACTAAATTTTCGGATAATTATCCTTGAGTTGAATGGGCGCAGGGGCATTTTAGTACAAACCAAGCTTGTGTTTCTTTTTTTCAAGATTTGCAAAAAAAGTCCTGGAATCAACTATAAACCGCGTGTGAGTCCCCTCAGCTACTTTTTCAACGGAATCGTGGGCTTCCACGTGATAGGTTAGCTTCCTCCCTTCTATGGCAGTTAATCGTGCTTTTGATACAATAGTTGCTCCGATAGGTGATGCGGCCAAGTGTTTCATGTCATTGGCTACTCCCACCGTAAGGTAATTTTCAGGCAGGAATTCATGCACGAATATACAAGCGGTTTCCATAACTCCAACAAGGTGAGGTGTGCCTAAAACTGGCATCCCTGTGTAGCCTACAGCTTCGGCGCTATTTTCATTTGAGACAATGATACTCAGTGTATTTTCCATTCCAGGTTTCAATCCTGATAGGTCGATTTCAATCATTGGTTATTCTCTCGGTTTTAGTTGTCAACATCAATTAAATTTGAGTGATAAGCATACTAATTTAATTGCCATTACAATCATATCTTCTGTTCACTGCGATAATCTTAATTGACCATAATCGTAGCCTATCTTAATCTTTCGGAACATATGGAGTCACGAATACTTGCGTAATCCTTGAGTTCCAAAGATTTCAAGGATTTTGATGGTATCCGCTAAATCGGCAAGGACCATTGCAAATCAGTTCTCGGTCAATATCGGTATTATTCAACAGAACACCGCGAAATAGTCCGCGAAACTTCCAATTTCATAATGCATACGAAAATCCCCAGTATTTTGCAACTGTCTGAATTGTGTATATCGTGTCTCTATCGAAATATTTGAATTATTGGGGATTTCAGTTTGAAAGATTAAAGAAATTAGATGGCTTAAAGTTTTAGATTTCGTATGACAAATCTATGGCTGGTAATAATATTGAAATGGACTTTTAGTAACGAGCATTAAAATATCTTTCATTCGGTAAACATTCGGTAAATCATCGTAAACCCCTATGGTTGTAATATCCACTTCGGATTCGACTCCCGCCGCCTCCACCATTTATATTTAATAAATTCAAGTGGTTAAAGATTTTTCGTACATTCGGTAAATTTCATTGATACCAGATCAGCTCGGTCACACCAAACCTGAATTGACAAGGCGATATGCCAAAAGGGCACCCGCAATTTTACCTGCTGCCCTTGAAACAAGACGTGGATATGTTATAGATATTGAAACTGCAAATTCCAGAAGTAAAATATAATATTACCCCTGCTTAATCCAGATTATTTAAATATAGCCGGAATCTAAAATTTTCAGAATTTGCATAAAGCGTAAGCTAATCAAATCGTAATTGAAGTTGATCGCAGGTCAGGTTCATTTACTTCTGATCCCCAATTTTTTCATCCGGAAGCGCAGCGTACTCTCGTTAATTTGGAGAAGTTCAGCAGCACCGTCACGCCCTTGACCCCCCGTGTGCCCAAGCACCAGACGAATATGGTTTGCCATGGCCTGGTCCATTGTCATTACATCTGCAGCGGACTGAATCGGTTTTTGATCCTCCAGGACTTTGGGGACTGCATTCAATTCGGGAAATATAAAGTTTTTCAATATCTATCAATCAGTCTATCTTGCAACATAATGAAAGCGATTTAGGTATCAGGATTGACATGTAGCCGTCCCACAATTATAGTGAATTATTATCATTGGGGATATAATTTCCCGCCGCGACCGAAAATGAATCAAGAGTTAAGCCCAATCCAAAACGATAAAGCCAAGAGACGGTCTATCTGGATAATAACACTGCGGATAGCTCGGCCGTTTATCGCCGTTGGCCTGTCTGCATTTTTGGCTGTGATCCTCTACAACCTGTTCTTCCCTGCCCCTGATCCCCCCAGCCAAAACGAATTCAATGAAAGCGTCAAGCAAGTAATGGCTTCTGTGACTCCCCCGCCTCCTTATTCGACCCGAGTACATCGGGCCATTCTCCCATCGCTCGTCCTTATTCATACCCAGCGAGAAAATGATCAGGATAAAAAATTTGGCATTGGCAGTGGAGTGGTTATCAATGAAAGCGGCGATATTTTGACGGCTCTTCACGTGGTGGCCGATGCAGTAGAGATCGAGATACATTTTAGCGATGGCAGCCAATCAACGGCACAGATCATCTCTGCCGAACCGAAAAATGACATCGCTGTCCTGCGTCCTCACCGACCACCCGGGTGGATCTTTCCGGCTATTCTCGGGAATCCGGGGGCCATGCGGGTTGGAGATGAAGCTTATGTGGTCGGCAATCCTCTGGGACTGGTGGCCTCATTGAGCGCAGGGGTGATCTCGGGTTTCGACCGCTCGATCCCGTTGGACGGCAGCGAACGGCGATTGGAGGGGTTGATCCAATTCGATACGGCCGTCAATCCCGGCAGCTCTGGTGGCCCCCTGCTCAACCGGCAGGGACATGTTGTGGGCATTGTAACCGCCCTGGCCAACCCTTCTGAACAGAACTTTTTTGTAGGTGTCGGGTTTGCGGTACCCATCGGCACGGCTGTGGTTGTCGGCGGCCTTGGCCCGCAATATTGATAATGGGCATTGATTATGACGGTTTCTAAATAACAACAACGAATGGAAATGACGATGGATCACTCTCAAACATCGAACAACGACAGGCCAATGGAAGAGGTGCTTTACGAGGTCAAAAAAATCATCGTCGGGCAGGACATGTTGCTGGAACGGCTTATTGTCGCCCTGTTAGCCCGTGGGCATATCCTTGTAGAAGGACTGCCCGGTCTAGCCAAAACGATGGCTATCAAAACGCTGGCCGCATCAATCGGCGGGCAGTTTCAGCGTATCCAATTTACACCTGATCTCGTTCCGGCCGACTTGATCGGTACCCGTATCTACAACCAAAAGACGGGCGAGTTCAATACCTCACTGGGCCCCGTTTTTACGAATCTATTGTTGGCCGATGAGATCAATCGCGCTCCAGCCAAGGTCCAGAGCGCCCTGCTTGAGGTGATGCAGGAACGACAGGTAACCA
>JASFIU010000536.1:0-3483 GCA_050122495.1 Desulfobacterales bacterium
GACTCAGTACTGTCTTGACCCTGAAAATGATCTAGATAGAAACGAATACGAACCCGGAGAAGTCGAAAAAGTCTTAGTAAAGGCAACCGAAGAGTTAATATCAGAATACCCTGATGTAGGGGCAATTGTGTTGGAATGCACCGAAATGCCGATTTACGCGAAAGCCATTCATGCGGCTACCGGGTTGCCTGTATTTGATAGTGCTGACCTGGTTCGATATGTTCATAGCGCAGTTTGTAAAGATACATATTCATCCATCCGATAGTTTGCTCCTCGAGAGTTGAACCTGGCAAGAAATGCAGAAGGCAGAAATGATAATTCCATTCCGGGGTTTTTATTATGGATGGATCATAGTGGGGATTGGCTTAATCTCCATGGCCTTTTGGGGAATTCGCGGCTGTTTCTCCGTTTTTTATGTTGCTCTGCTGGAAGAATACCCATGGAGCCGGGGCGGAGCAGCAGGCGTACAATCTTTAGCTCTAATTACAAATGCATTCGTTGCTCCCATTATCGGGTGGTTGATTGATCGATTTGGTGCTCGCCGCATTGTTGCCATAGGGGTCCTGGTGCTCTCATCCTCCCTATTTGCCTGTGCATCAATAAAGACATTGGCTCAATTCTACATTTTATATGGTGTGTTTGTGGCAAGCGGAATCACCTGGATTGGGATTGTTGCCTACACGGTGATATTGGCCAACTGGTTTGAGAAAAAGAGGGGATTTGCAAATGGTATCGCTGTTTCCGGGATGGGTTTAGGGATTTTAATATTAGTGCCGCTTTCCCAATACTTTATCTCCAATTGGGGGTGGCGCGTTGCATTTATCGGTTTGGCAACCCTTGTCTTGATCATTCTGCTTCCTCTCAACGCTATTTTCTTGAGGCATAAGCCTGAAGAAATGGGTCAACACAAAGATGGATTAAAAAATATTGAGAAGTTCAGTAGTGGAAAGGGGGTGGCAGAGGAATCCAAAATCATTTTGACTTTCCAGAAAGCTATCCGTACGGTTAATTTTTGGGCTCTAATTGCTTTTCCAACTTTTGCCGTTCTTGGCATATTCATCGTCCTCGTACATAATGTTAAATTCCTTGTTGATGAAGGTTTAGACAAGATGACCGTTGCCCTCTATTTCGCTTTAATCGGGGCGATATGCTCCGCTTTTCGTGCCTTCTGGGGCTGGCTTTCTGATTATTTGGGGCGCGAAACAACGTATACGCTTGGAATCCTATTTTTGTGTGGAGGTGTCTATACGCTTTTGCTGATAGATACGATGGGTGAGAAATGGCTGGTTTATCTATTTATTATTTTTTTTGGGATTGGCTGGGGGGTAACCGCGCCCACCTTTATGTCTGCGACAGCTGATCTCTTTAAGGGTAAGGCAATCGGACTCATCTTTGGTATTGTGGAAGCGAGTTCTAGCATTGGTGGTGCTTTTGGAGCATGGGTGGCGGGATACATCTATGACAGGACGCTGAGCTATCGTCTCGCTTTTATGGTTGCCATTATGGCCTTTATCCTATCTTGTTTCTTTATATGGTTGTCTGCTCCTCGAAATTCCAGGTGAATTACTGATTTTTCATGATCACCACAACCTGTGCAAAGGAGTTAAAAATTCGCCCAAAAGATGACACAACCAATCAGGGTACAAAAAAGGAGGTAACGACTGATGATTGTAAGATCACTAGATGAAATACTGAATACCGACCGCGATATTAAGCTCCCTGGACATAACTCAAATAGTCGCCGCTTGCTGCTCGAAAAAGACGGCATGGGCTTTACCCTCACAGATACGATTATTAATGCGGGTGCTGATAATCTGGTCTGGTATAAGAACCACGTTGAAGCCTGTTACTGCCTTGAAGGGGAGGGCGAAGTAGAGGTCCTTGGCCCTGAGCCCAAAACCTATCAAATCAAGGCGGGTACCATGTATGCCCCCAATAAGCATGACAAGCATAAAATTCGAGTTCGAAAAACATTGCGATTGATTTGCGTGTTCGTTCCACCGCTTACAGGGCAGGAAGTCCATAATGCTGACGGTACATATTCCGCTCCAAGGTAAAAAATTGCTACCCTCCCTGAGGGGCGCACGGATCGGGGGGGGCTCTGGTCTATTATGCTGTCTCGCGATAAGTTCATTATGGACGCTTGCAAAAATGGTTGCCCCGTGCAGTCCCACTTTGCTATCGACGAATTGAGAAATGATTGACTTGGAAGATCTTTGCTATCAAACCCTTGAAGAGGTTTCAAATCTTATCGCCCGACGCGCGGTTTCGCCAACCGAAGTGACCCAGGCGCACCTTATGCGTTGCGAGCGGCTAAATCCCAGCCTCAATGCGTTCATCACTTTGACATCAGAGGTGGCGTTATTGCAGGCCCGTCAGGCTGAGAAGGAGATAGCTGGTGGTTGTCACCGCGGCCCGCTCCATGGCATCCCCATTGCACATAAAGATATCATCGATACGGCTGGTGTGCGTACAACATACGGCTCGTTGTCTTACCATGAGCATGTGCCCAGTGAGGATGCGACGGTCGTACGCCTTTTACGTGAGGCCGGTGCGGTAATGATCGGCAAGTGCAATCTCGATGAATTTGCCAAGATGCCTGCGTCGAAAAGCACTTCATACGGACCTACCCACAATCCCTGGGATTTTGACCGATCAGCCGGAAATTCAAGCGGAGGATCCGGTGCTGCGGTATCCGCATTCCTTTGTTACGGTGCCACGGGTACAGATACGGGAGGGTCAATTCGCAACCCAGCCGCCTGCAACGGTATCGTCGGGCTCAAACCTACCAACGGCCGTGTGAGCCTCAGAGGCATCTATCCCCTGGCCCCGAGCCTGGATACGGTGGGCCCTATGGCGCGGACGGTACGCGACACCGCTCTGCTGTATGAAGCCATGGCTGTCTATGATTCAAAGGACCCAAACTCAATCGATGTGTCAACAAAAGACATAATGGCGGGCATTGACCAGGGAGCGGAGAAAATCCGACTGGGTTTATGTGACGATATGCACTTTGCCGAGTTGGATGAGACCGTAATTGTTGCTTTCGAAACAGCGAAAGATTTCCTACGCTCAATGGGTGCAAGATTTCAGTCCGTTGCATTTCCTTATGGCAAAATGATGCCAGAAATCTATGATACCCTGATAGGCGCCGAAGCGTTTGCCATTCATCGTGAGCGATTCATGTCTTTTCCTGATACATATGGGCTTGAGATGCACAAATTCCTGAACACAGGATCAAAGGTGTCCGCTCACACTTATGTGAAGGCCTGCCAGAATCGCCTTCGCCTTCGCCGACTATTCGAGACGGCTATATCAGACGTCGATGCGCTTATCCTCCCTGTTACACCTTGCACTGCGCCCGCTATCGATGGGAGCTGTATCGTCAACGGGAAGCCGGCAGATTTCGCGGTCGCTCTCCGTTCAGCGATAAATATACTGGGCGCCCCCGCGCTTGCGGTCCCCATCGGTTACGCGGACGGG
>JASFIU010000537.1:0-3470 GCA_050122495.1 Desulfobacterales bacterium
TTTCTGGGAATTTTTGTTTCATATAGCGGGAATAAGTTTTCTTTTGGGCGTATAACCGATATCAGATTAAAGGAGGCTATTATGAAAATGTTTAAGAAAGTGAGTGGAATAATCACATTAGTTTTGGCATCTTTATTAATTGTTTTGTTCGCTGGAGTACAATCTGCCGCAGCAGAAGATACGATTCGTATAGTGCCCTGGGGGCCAAAACTAATAGATTTCATTGATCTTTATGTTGGCGAGGAAAATGGTTACTTCGCCAAAGCCGGTATCCGTATCGAGCAGTTGCGTGGTTCAGGCGCTGGTGACGCAGTGCGTAATGTTGTGGTCGGCAATGCTGATATTGCGATGGCCGATCCTCTTTCCGGCCTTTTTGCAATTCAGGCAGGTGCCGACTTAGAAGCCTTCTATTCTCCTTATACTCAGAACTGGATGACACTGCTTGTCAATAAAGCTCGGGGTATTGAGAAGCCTTCAGATCTTAAAGGTAAGACCATCGCGGTCACTTCGATGGCATCTACCAGTCGCTATTATTTAATGCTTCTTTTGGCTGCGAATGGTCTCTCGGAAAACGATGTTACGCAGGTTGCAACCGGTCATGATTTTGCATCCGTTATGTTGAGCGAACGTGCAGACGCCGCATCGAGTTGGGGAAGCGCTAACTGGGGAATGTTGGTTGCGGGAGGAATCCCAAAAGATAAAGTAGCCCATTACGAGGTCTGGCCTTATAGTGATTATATAGCTGGTCCGAATGACGTTTATTTTGCTAAACGTGATTGGCTGCAAAAGAACAGGGACCTGGTTCAAAGATTTATTAATGCCTTAGAAAAATCGAAAAGATTTGTCCAGGCATATCCAGATGAAGCGGCACAAATCGGAAAACGCTATGCTGTTGGCGCCGATAATCTGGTAAGGAATCGAGCGGTTATAGATTATCGTATCCAGATGCAAAACAGTGGGCCTGGAGTTATAGAGAATGGTATGGGCTGGATAGATTTAGATGAGATGTCTAAGCTGGTAAAAGAGAGTGTCAAGCTTGGCATCCTGAAAAAGGAGATGGATGTTTCAAAAATCTTCACGAATAAATTTATTAAATAGATTTATCTTGAGCTTCCCGAAAAACCTTGACTTGTGAAAACAGTTTGACTCAGGGTGCACATACTGTTGAACAGATAAAAGATGAGGCTGCCATCAGGACAGGCTTTGGTTTTGTATAATGACATTGAGTGTTTCGATGCTTGTATGTTTTAGGAATCGCAAAAAAAAACGAAAAGAGGCACACCTTAGCCTCTTTTCGAGATTAAGTACAAAAGACGTCAGCGCGATCCAGAACTGGCTAGTTACTGCAAGTTTGGTCGGTGACACGGGTCGGACTAAAACGTCGTTTGCTCTGTCCGAATTTACCTTTCAGGCTTATCATACAAATTCAGGTTATCCTGATGAAGGGGATTAAGACGATGAATCTACCTGTCGAGCAATCGATGCGCGGGCAAATAGAGGTTGACGGCATAACAAAAATCTTTCACTCTGATGCTGGCAATATTTTAGCCCTTGATGGCATTAAACTAGAAATAGCTCCCCAAGAATTCAACACACTGGTGGGTCCAAGTGGGTGCGGGAAAAGCACATTGCTTCGGTGTATCGGTGGTCTTATATCCCCCTCTTCAGGCGATGTCAAAATATCCGGTCAGGTTGTAACTGAGCCTCATCCAGAAATTGGTTACGTCTTTCAACAGGCAGTTCTACTACCATGGCGTACTATTGAAGATAATGTTTTACTTCCATTCGAGATTTCAGGAAAACCCGCGCATAAAGAAAAAAATAGGGTCAGTGAGGTGCTAGAAATAGTTGGTCTCAGCGATTATGCGCAGCATCGTCCTAGTGAGTTGTCAGGGGGGATGCAACAAAGAGTCTCTGTTGCTCGAGCGCTTGTTACAGAACCCTCTATTCTTTTAATGGACGAACCTTTCGGAGCTCTTGATGCCCAAACGCGTGAAAAAATGAATATTGAACTGCTTCGTATTTGGGCGGTGGCTAAGACTACAGTCGTCTTTGTGACTCATGATATCGGTGAGGCACTTTTCCTTTCGGATCGAGTGATCGTCATGTCTGCTCGACCAGGCAAAGTTCATGACATTGTAGAAGTCAACATTCGCCGGCCCAGGACCTTAGATCAAGTAGAGAACGACAAGACTTTTTGGAAACTGCGGCAAAGGATTCGAGAAGCTCTGTAATAAAGCACAACGATACACTCACAAATAAAAGACGAATTAAATTAATACAGATAGGGGAACCATGAGAAGCTTGTTACAACGCTTTGCCTCTAGAAAATGGCAGGGAAATATTCTTGTTTTTGTGAGTCCATTTTTGTTTATTTTGACCTGGCACCTTATAGCTGCCCAAACGACTCCTCTTGTTCTTCCTAGTCCTGAAGATGTGTTCATGAGGCTAGTTTCGTATTTTGTTGATGGTCATGTATGGCCCCATCTAATGATGACACTACAAGAAATTTTAGCGGGTTTTGTTTTAGGGTGCGTCCTAGGTATTGGATTTGGTGTTCTTGTTGCTGAATTTGGCATTGCACGGCAGGTCATTATGCCTTACATAATTGTAAGTCAGGCATTACCGAAGTTTGCGCTCGCGCCAATGCTTGTCATATGGTTCGGCTTTGGAATGGCTCCGAAAGTTATCATTGCTGCTTTGATCGCTTTTTTCCCATTAGTCGAAAATACTTATATGGGGCTCACGACCACACCTCAGCCGCTGCTCGAACTGTTTCGTGCCCTCCGGGCGTCTAGAACAACCACACTATTAAAGCTTCGCATTCCTTACGCAGTCCCAGCCATATTCAGTGGTTTCAGGGTTGCGCTGATGCTCAGCCTAGTTGGGGCTGTGGTCGCTGAATATGTTGGTGCCAATAAGGGCTTGGGAGCATTGATAATCGTATCCCAGGGAACACTTGATACTAGCTTGATGTTCGTTGCTTTCGTGCTCTTGACTGCCGTCGGAATGTGCCTTGACTGGTGTTATGGGATCGTATATCGAATCGTACTCAGAAAGCTCTATGGTAAATCTGCTGCCGTCGGCACTTCTACAAGAAGACTTTCGGTTTAAATTATTACAGTAATTTCTAAATAATGTTTTGGGGAAGAACGGCCAGTTGGCCAACCACCCCCTTGGGTGAGTAGCCCAGAGGAACTTCCCCGGCATGCCCTCAGGATCTCGCCGCCTTGGCGATTCCTTCGTATAGGCTTCCGACGCTTTAAAAATGTCACCACCTGCATTTACAATAACGAGGCTGTATTGCTTATGTGGAGGGTGAGAACCTCCTTTTATGGAATTCGTTCCAAAGCACCAATTTCGTCGATGTGTTCAACGCTATAAAGGATAGAATCCATTTTTTTCTTGACAAACTTATCGCCAACAAGTATCGTATCAAGGAAAAAAAGTTTCATATAACGAAACTTATT
>JASFIU010000538.1:0-3466 GCA_050122495.1 Desulfobacterales bacterium
ATATCGTACGCGTTCGATCAAATTATTTCCCAACACCATGTCACCCACGCCGATAATCATGGCCTGATTACCGATGGTTGTCAACATTCCATGGACAAATTCCCTGAACTCACGCTCAGGGGTTCGTTCTTCGAGAATCGGCGATGGAATTCCGCCCCAAATCAGGGGCCCCTTTTCCCATTCATGCCAGGCTTCTTCAAAGGTACATTCGGTCAAGGGTGACGGCGAGAAGGATTCACATACATCCAGATTGGATTCTGCCAGTAAACCCAGCAGCGGTTTTAGATTACCATCGGTATGGTTGCCAACCTTCTTACCCTGCCCGTGTAGGATGTCGGCATATTTTTGGTAGTACGGTAAGCTGTATTTTTCAAAAAGTTTGGGATTTGTCATCATCCCGTCAAGATTGTCCCCGAATTCGACATAAATTGATTCCAGATCCTTTAGGCAGTTCAGAATCTCCAGCAGCTGTTGGTCTAAAACATGAATTAATCTATCAAGGTGATCAGGCCGATCGTACAGGGCGGTGAACAATGGGATTTCGCCTAGATATTCGAGAAGCGCCTGCTGAAACGGGATGCGATGAAGACAGGGTACCACAAATCCATTGTCGCCCAGATCGGCTTCATCCTCCTGAATTTTATTGAATTGGGGGACGATCTCAGTGTGTTCGATGATGTATTCGGCCGTCCGATAATCGCCTTCGTCTTTTACAAGGTGTTCGGTTAAATAGGGTTCGACTCCGCTCATTGAGATCATACTCTCGGCAACTTCATATCTAAGACTCAGCTTTCCGGGTGGTGCGATATACTCAATCATCGTCACACCGGCTTTATCACGCGGGACCCGTTCCGGCGCCCACTGGGCCGGGAAATACTCGGTCAGGGGCTCGAATTCACGATAAATGATCTCATTTTCAAAGGTATAAACAACCTCGACATTGTTTAATTTAAAGGCATACGGGGCCGTAAATTTTTGCCTGCCAATACCGACGTCTCTATGGATTTGATTTAAAGACATTCCTTTAAATTTGGCCGGCAGCGTTTTGTCCTGGCATTTGCTTTTATACCAGATCTCCATTCGATCAATAAACGGTAGACGGTCCGGCTTTTTATTTTGAAGAATGGCCGTCACTCGATCTTTTATGGTCCATTTTGGCTTTGGATCAAGCATGCTTAAACCTATCCTTTAGGGATACATTTGGCCTTGTATAATAATTTTTAATGGAGTTAATTTAAGGAAAGACGAAATTGCACTATAAGTCTTATGCAGAGGGCGGCAACCACCAGAAGTGGCTTCAAAACCTTGTCCACTGAATCCCACGCCAATTAGTCTAGAACAAATTCCTGCATTTTAATGCCTTTGCGTTTGCGTTCCTCCAGAACATTATCAAGCCAATCCGGATCCATTTCGGGCACTGAAGACAGCAACAGCTCGGTATACTCATGGTATGGCGGCTCAAGAACTTTTTCTTTGATACCTTGTTCGACGATGCGACCTTTGAGCATGACGACCATTTCATCGGAGACAGCCTTAACGGTTGCCAGATCGTGCGTAATAAAAAGATAGGATACCCGCAATTCCTTTTGCAGCGACTGCAGTAATTTTAAGATACCTTCGGCGACCAGCTGATCGAGGGCCGATGTGGGTTCATCGCAGACAATCAGGTCGGGCTTGGCTGCCAGAGAACGCGCAATGCACACCCGCTGTTTCTCACCGCCGGACAGTTCATTGGGATAGCGATCGATATATTTTCGGGGTAGCTCAATCTGCTCCAAAAGTTCATATACACGGTCTTCTCTTTCTTTACCGCGCATACCAAAGTAGAACGTCAGCGGGCGACCCAGGACACTCCTGATTTTATGCCGGGGATTGAGGGCCGTATCCGGCATTTGATAAATCATTTGCGCCAGCCTGAGCATCTCGCGGGTGCGATCTTTTAAGGCCGGCGGTAAGGCTTTACCCTCGTAAATGACCTCACCCCTGAGCGGCGGCAATAGGCCGGTAATCACCCTTGCCAGCGTACTTTTACCGCTGCCGGATTCGCCCACCAAAGCGACGGTGCGGCCACGCCTAATTTTAAGATTAATGTCTTCGAGAACCAGATCCGATTCCTTGCGGGAATAGCTTGCCGACACGTCTCGAACATCCAAAATAATATCCTTTTCGGATTCGGATAGATCCTTGTCCTCTACCAGGGTGCGAACCGAAAGCAGTGCGCGGGTATAGTCTTCTTTGGGACTGGCTATCATTTCCCTGGCGTCATTTTCTTCGACCATTTCGCCGTATCTCAACACCATGATGCGGTCAGCAATTTGCGCCACCACCGCCAGGTCATGGGTAATATATAGCGCCGCTGTATTAAATTCCCGCGTGATTTTTTTAATGGCCGCCAGAACTTCGATCTGAGTGGTCACGTCCAGGGCCGTAGTGGGCTCGTCAAATATGATAATATCCGGGGTGCACGCCATGGCCATGGCGACCATGGCCCGCTGCAATTGCCCACCGGAAACCTGATGGGGGTAGCGATAACCGATCCGTTCGGGATCCGGTAGCAGCAACCTTCGATAGATGTCTATGGCTTTTTTTTCGGCTTCATCATAACTCATTTTGCCGTGCTGCACCGGCGCTTCGGCATACTGTTTGATGAGACGATGGGCCGGGTTAAATGAACCGGCAGCACTCTGGGCGACATAAGCAATGCGCGTACCCCTGATCTTTCTGAGAAACTCTTCCGACTCACCGAACAGTTCCATGCCGTCAAAGACGATCGAATCGCCGGTAATGCGGCAGCCCATCCGGGTGTAAGCCATGGAAGCCAGACCGATGGTCGATTTGCCCGCACCGGACTCCCCGATCAGACCGAGGACCTCGCCTTTGTTCAAGGTGACGTCGACGCCCTTTACAATCGGTACCCATTGCTCATCACTGAATCCCTCTATCTTCAGGTTTGTCATTCTCAATATTTCAGTCATTGGCCGTGTCCCGTTATAAGTTATTGGTTATTAGTTATTAGTTACTGGTGAAGGGGTAGAATCATTTTATTATCAGAAGTAAACTCTGGAGCTCATCTTTTTACCAATAACCAATAACAAATTAACTATTAACATCTAATTGAGCTTTAGCTCAATTAGATCTAGTCTTTCAGCCCGCTGGCAATGTGCAGGAACCAGTCAACAATTAAATTGACGCCGACGGTTAGAAATGCAATCGCTCCGGCCGGAACCAGCGGCGTCAGGATACCGAAGGTAATCGCGCCGGCATTTTCCTTTACCATGCCCCCCCAATCCGCGGCAGGCGGCTGAATACCAAGGCCCAGAAAGCTTAGGGCGGCGATGAATAAGAATACGAAACAGAACCGCAATCCGAATTCGGCCACCAGCGGCGGCATGGCATTCGGTAAAATCTCCCGGCGCATGATCCACCAGATGCCTTCACCACGCAGCCGGGCAGCCTCAACATATTC
>JASFIU010000539.1:0-3465 GCA_050122495.1 Desulfobacterales bacterium
AAGAGCTGCAGGGCAGCACCTTTACGATTACCAATGCCGGCGCCATGGGCGGAGGCTATTTTGCTCCGATCATTAATTTCCCTGAAGTAGCCATCCTGGGGATGGGTCAGGGGCGGCTGCAGCCCGCAGTGGTCGCCAAGGGCAATGGCGAACATGAAATTGCCCCGCGCTTGATCATGCCGATTGTCCTCTGCATCGATCACCGCGTGCTGGACGGTGCCGATGCCATTAAGTTTTTAAAAATCGTTATCGACTCTCTTCAAGATCCGGATGAGCTGCTCATTACGATGATATAGTTTGGGAAGGACATTTAAGTGACTAAAGTGAACTAAAGTTGGAAGTGACTAAAGTTAAGGTGTCGCTTTGCTCCATCTTTTTATTAAAATGATAGAATTCCTTAACTTTAGTCACTTTAGATCACTTTTAACTTTAGTTCACTTTTTTGTAAAAAGATCTTAAAGCGTAAACAACACCGCAATCGGCCCCGAGCATGTGGCCTTTTGGAGACAAGAAATGGTAATGGGAGAATTACAGCAGGAAACCGAAGTTCTGGTTATCGGCAGCGGACCGGGTGGCTATGCGGCGGCGTTTCGAGCGGCCGATCTGGGACTGGACGTGACCATGGTGGATCCGGCCCGGCGACCGGGCGGGGTCTGCCTTTACAAGGGATGTATTCCATCCAAAACATTTCTTTTTTTATCCGAACTGATCCATGACGCCGGGCGCGCCGAACGCATGGGCATTGCGTTTGATAAGCCCCGCATCGATCTTGACGCCCTGCGGGAATGGAAAGGAAACGTCATCGATTCGATGGCCAACGGTCTGGTCAGCTTGAGTAACAGGCGCGGTGTTCAATTAATCCGGGGACGGGCCCAATTTGAAAGTTCAAACATGGCGCGATTGCATGATGCTGAAATCAGTCACATCAAATTTGAGCACGCCATTATTGCAACCGGATCGCATCCGATTGCCTTTCCGGGAACCGAATTCAAACCCGGCAGCCGTATCATGAGCTCAACCGGTGCACTGGCGCTGGCCGATGTACCCCAAACGTTGCTCATCATCGGGGGCGGATATGTCGGCCTGGAACTCGGCACGGTTTATGCCGCTCTGGGCAGCCGGGTCAGCCTGGTTGAGCTTGAAGACCGCCTGCTTCTGGGTGTCGATCGGGACCTGGTCGAGCCGCTGGGTCGAAGGCTTGAAAATATTTTTGAAACCATCAGCCTTCAAACCAAAGTGGCCTCTATGCAGGCAAACGATAACGGCGTTGACGTCACCTTGGAAGGCGATGTTGAAAAACCCGAGCAGCGCTTTGATCGGGTCCTGGTGGCTATCGGACGGAGGGCCAGCTCTCGGGATATCGGCCTTGAAACCACTAAAGTGGAGCTCGATGAAAAGGGATTTATAAAAGTGGATGAGCAGCAGCGCACCACCGATGCGCACATCTTTGCGGTCGGAGACGTCGCCGGCGGCCTGATGCTGGCGCACAAAGCCACCCGCGAGGGTAAGGTGGCTGCCGAAGTCATTGCCGGCGAACCCTCTGCGTTTGATGTTCGGGCCATTCCGGCGGTGGTTTATACCGATCCCCAGATTGCCTGGTGCGGCCTGACCGAAGAAGAAGCCCGCAAGGAGAATACACCGGTTAACGTCCAGCGATTTCCCTGGAAATTTTCAGGGCGAGCCACCACCATGGGCGCACCTGAAGGTCTGACGAAGATCATCGCCGAGCCGGAGACCGGGCGTATATTAGGCGTGGGAATTGTCGGTCGCGATACGGAAGGATTGATTTCCGAAGGCGTTTTGGCCATTGAGATGGGCGCGGTGGCCGAGGATATGGCTTTAAGCATTCATCCGCATCCGACCCTGTCCGAAACCGAGGCAGAGGCGGCTGAGCTATATCTGGGTAGTGCCACTCATATTTTATCAAAAAAAATAAAGAGTTAATCTTTATGTTTTCTGCATAAATATATCAAATGCTTTTTTTATGGCCGAGGCGGGCCCGATGAAAATGACGCGATCATCCACTTCGATCGTGGTAACGCCGCGCGGTACCACAAATTGGTTATCCCTGATGATGGCGGCGATCAGACACCCTTTTGGTATTTCAATATCGCGGATGAGACCTCCTTTTACCTTCGCATTTTCGGGCACGCTGACTTCCAAAAGACTTGCGGCGCCGATTCCAAATTCGAAAAGCTGGGCCAAGACGGGATTGTCGAGAATATTTTCGACCATGGCCGCAGTCGCCCAGGGAGCGTTCACCACCACGACCTGATTCTGCTCAAGGAGCTGGGTGTATTCTGAATTTTGAACAATAGCGATCACTTTTTCAAGTTCCAGCTGTCTGGCCTGGAGGGCTGAAATTACATTGCGGCCATCATCCTCAAAGGCAGCGATGACGACATCAATATTATCGAGGCCGACCTGTAACAGCAATTCTTTCTTGGTGCCGTCTCCCTGGTAAATGGGACAATTGTAGCGTTGTTCAAGCTCCTTACAGAGCGACTCGTTTTCTTCGATGAAGGTGACCTGATGCTCCGCCGAGCGAAACATCATCTGATACTCGTCTTTTGCCAGGAGTCGATCGGCGATATTTTGGCCCTGTTTTTCGCCGCTTATGATAAGTACTCGCATACGCAATCTCCTTAATTTATATATATACAATTTAAATGATTTTACATAGAATTTTACCAGTTTGGAAACTTCAGCGCGGTTATCGGAATTGAAAAGATATATCGCGCATCCAATTATGGTCAGTACCCCTCCCAGAACAAAACTTCTAAACTCCAATGCCGGTACGAACATCCAGGTTGTAATAACCCCCAGGATGGGTATCCAGGGAAAAAACATGGTTTGAAATGGACGCCTCAAATTCGGCATTTTTTTGTGCAGTGGAATCACGGCATAGTTAATGATTCCAAGCCCCATTAAATATCCGAAATCACTTAAAGAAGCGACAAATTTGACAATTCCGGAGGAGCTGAAAATAATCACGATCACAGCACAAATAAAAAGCGCAATATGGGGCGTCTGGAATTTGGGGTGCAATTTGGAGAAAAAGAAGGGAAAATGTCCATCGCGCCCCAATGCGTATAAAATGCGAGCACTGGCGCCCAATGTCACGCTGAATGCCGAAAGACTTGCCATTATGGTCGCGATGACACCGGCCCAGCGTCCCCACCCGCCAAAAAGCCTATCCGCCATGAAAATGAACGGAATGTCGCTCTCGGCCAACTCGGCATAATTGACGGTGGCCATCATGACGCCGACCACGAAGACGTAAATGGCCGTACTGATGCCCAATGTGATCAAAATGGCGCGTGGGATGTTCTTGCCCGGTTGAATAATCTCTTCAGCCGCATTCGAAATCAGTTCGAACCCCACATAGGAGATATAGATCAGAGCCATTGCCGGAATGAACGGCCCCCATCCCATTGGCGCTAGAGGCTCCAGATTCGCCGGGTC
>JASFIU010000540.1:0-3458 GCA_050122495.1 Desulfobacterales bacterium
AAATATTTTCTAATTCCTGATCGGAGCAGCCCTTTCTAAGAGGCCCTTTTAGATCTTCCTGATGGTCCGCTAAAAGGCAGGGCCTTAAATGGCCGCTTGCCGTCAGCCTGAGCCGATTGCATTTACTGCAGAAATGCTGGCTTAGGGCCGGAATAAATCCGACTTCACCTTTGGCACCTTCCAATTTATAGCGCTGGGCAGGTCCGTCATGTTTAATGCCCTGAACCGGGATCAAATTCCCTATGGCGCTGATACGGTCTTTTATCTCGGGTGCCAGCAGGAGAGACGTCGTATTGAAATCAGACTGGCCGATCGGCATGTATTCGATAAAGCGGACATGAAAGGGATATCGAAATGACAAGCGGGCCATCTCAACTAGCTCATCATCATTGATTCCGTCCAGCGCTACAATATTTAGTTTTATCGGATAAAATCCCATTTCATGGGCTTTTTCGATTCCCTGCCAAACGCGTTCAAAATCATCATAACCCGTTATTTCATGATATTTTTGGCGGTTTAACGTGTCCAGGCTGACATTGATCCTTGAAATACCGGCAGCTTTAATTTTAACGAGATTATCCTTTAAAAGGACGCCGTTTGTCGTTAAGGACACATCCTTGAGCCCTTCGGTCGTCACCAGCTCCCTCAAAAAATCATAGACCCCTTTTCTGACCAGAGGCTCGCCGCCGGTTACCCGGACTTTTGATATCCCCAGGCGGGTGGCGATGCGGACAATCCGTAAAATTTCTTCATAGGTTAATATTTCACGATGAGAAAGTTTGGGGATCAAATCTTGCGGCACGCAGTAGCGGCACTGCAGGTTGCAGCGATCGGTGATGGATATGCGCAAATAATTCAGATGGCGGTTGCAATTGTCGATGAGCTTTGAATTGTTCACAGTTCGATTTTCCATTTCCAGCAGAACACGGGCAACTTCGTTTTTAGGCCTCTTGCAGCCTTTGGATTTGCTCCTGTTCAATTTTAAACTTTTCACGGTATTCAGGGATCTCGATGATGGGTGGGCGTTCATGGTCTTCAATTTTAAAAAGATCCGGCTGATATTTGTTATTTACGAGATTGTACTGGATCATTTCGTCAAAAAGTTCGTCTCTCAGGTCGATTAACCCCAGCCGCACTTTGCGATTAATAAACGTCTTTAAAATGGTAAAGGACATCCGCCCCAGCGCCTTTGTATCCTGATTACGGTGGATCCGGCGGTCCAGATCGACCTGGGCGATAACATCCAATCCCCATTTTTCATAAATATCCATATTCATGCTGGTTTCAACACCGTACCCGATGGGGAAGGGTATGCGTTCAAATACTTCTCTGAAACCGGCATATTCTCCGGAAAGCGGTTGAATCAGCTGGGTCAGTTCAGGAAAAAACAGCGAGAATAGCGGTCGGATAACCAGTTCGGTGACGCGGCCGCCGCCGGTGGGTCGCATCTTGTTTTTGCCGATCGAAATCGGTCGATCGTAAAATGCTTTAACGAATTTAATATGATCGGCCATCAAAAGCGGGCCGAGTAAACCGTAGGCGAAGCGGTGATGAATATTTTTGATGTCCGCATCCAGATAAATGATAATGTCCCCACGGGTGATATATAGGGCTTTCCAGAGATTTTCGCCTTTGCCTTTGAAGGGTTCCAGGTGCGGCAAAATTTCGGCAGCATTATATACATCGGCGCCGTATGCGCGCGCAATTTCTGTGGTTTTATCTGTTGAGCCTGAATCCACCACCACAATTTCGTCCAACAGCGCATAGCGCGTCATCAGTTCCGATTTCAGAATGATAATTTCCTTGGCAATGGTTTTTTCTTCATTGAGGGTCGGCAAACACAAAGAGATGGTGAGGTTCTTTTTGGTCTTCTCTTCTACGAGCCGCCCCAGATCCTTAAAATCCGAATAATGAAAGGTGTTATTTTCAAGCCAATTGTTGTTCATCACACACTCCACTGTCGATCGCCTTTATGACACCGATAATCTGGGCGATACCTTGATACATCGGTTCAATTTCCATGGTGGCTTTTTCCTTGTAATGGTCGACACCATGAGTGATTCCTAACGTGACAGCCGGAATTTTGTTCGAAAGGAAAATGGACAGCGCAGACTCAGTAGACTTGCTGTACGGTTTTATACCCAGGGTTTCCAAAACTGCGGCCGCATTTTTTACCAATGGATGCGTATACTTCAAACGCGATGCCCTTAAATTACTAATGGTTTTTAGATTAAGATCGACTTCATGTTCGTGGCTGAGTCCTTCAACGATGTCTCTGATATCAGCGAAAATTTTCTTGACCATTCTATATGAATCACTGCGGATTTCGAAGCCGATCTCGCCCTCGTGTGCGATTCTGCCGTGGTTGGCGCCTCCTGATATTTTGCCGATCACAATTCGTGACCGGGGTCTCTGAGGCATTTTCAGACTCATAATTTGATTGATCACTTCGTTTAAAATGATAATAGCGTTGGGCGTGTACTCATCCAGCTGACTCCGTTTATCGGAAATACTGCACGCTATTTCCCCCCGGATCATACCGTCTGAATAATAGTTTAGCCTGCCCAGTTCGATACCTTCAACACAGATACCGCCTCTGATAGGGGTAGGCCAGGTTTTCAAAAGATGTCGGACACCCCGCAGGTTGCCTTTACCGATGGATTGAATCGTGCCTGCCAATACGATGTCGGACTCAAATCGGAGGCCCAACTTTTTAAATATAGCCGGTAGCGATGTTACCACTCCCACACCGAGGGAATTATCTAAAATGCCAGCTCCGGTGATGGTATGTTCTTTAATAACATAATTAATCGCTTGATCTTTCTCATAGAACGTGTCCAGGTGGGCCAGAACTAAAATGGGCGGCTTACTGGCGTCGGTTCCGCGGATGATTCCAATTGGATTGCGATACCCATCGGTGGTAACTTCATCGACCTGAAATTCTGCCAATCGCTCCATGAAAATCTTGCTGCGCCTTTTCTCCTTAAATGTCGGCGCAGGCGTCTGGCCGATCAATACGATATTGGTAATAATTACCTCTTTGAGCGTCTTGATCTCATCGACAAGCTCCGGTAATTGTTGGAGAAAATTGTTCATACCGCACCTTACCCGGTCTTATTGACGGTGGTTCTCTTGAAAACCACAAATATTGCTGCAAACAGCACGTTAGCGGAACTTGGTTTAAAAATCAGGTCAGCCGGCGCAGAGATTCGGTGGAATCGGCAAACAAACATAGATAACCCTAAAAACCCTAAACCATCCTAAGTTACACCAAAATTCATAACCAGGTCAATACCTCATAGAATCTATTTCGCTTCGCTCAAATTTAGGAGGATGGGTACGCAGTGAAATGTCGGCGCTATATTGGATTTGGATTGTATCGTATTGAAAAATCTCATGATTCATGAGATAAAATCATCATGAAGTATATGCATACTATGCCTCTACTGGAAGGCGCT
>JASFIU010000541.1:0-3449 GCA_050122495.1 Desulfobacterales bacterium
CCGGTACGTTTGAGCTCTTTTAAGACATCTTCAAATGAAACCAGAGGTTCTTTTACCCTTTCTTGAAAAGCAGCCAGATTTTCGGCGTCCTCTGCCAGTGCAAGCTTAACCGCATTGTTCACAATTTCAGAAATTGAGATTGAATTTTCAGCTGCTTTTATTCGAACAGCCCGATGGAGTTCAGGATCCATATATATCGTTGCCCGTTTTTTTCCAGTTGCCATAGTTTGTTCTCCCAATAAGGTTTAAAGCTATCATTAAAACCTCAAGAAGATGGCGGGCCGGTTTCAGGCTTCTGCTGGTTTTTGATCAGCCATTTTTCCGGCTGACTTATCATTTTAACAAGTTGTCCCATGATGTGATTGTAGACTGCATCCAGGTCCTCGCAGACGGTATCATCCAGGTATTGGCATTGTCTCGCAAATTCAATCCATACCTGGGTTTCGCAGGCCTCGCCTTCGGAATCGTTCAACTTTGCAATAAAAGGCGTTTTGAATCGTCTTTTGCGCCAGGCTCGGGTTATATTAGCGCAAACAGCGCGGGATGAACGCCGCAACTGATCGGTCATTGAATATTTTTCCTCGGGTGGGAAATTCTCGCTTAGTTCAAAAATTTTCATGGCGGCCTTCATTGCATTCTGAAAAACGCGCAAATCCTTGTAGCTGTTTATTTTCTCGGTCATTTTCTATCCTCCTTTTTGAATGGCCATAATTGTCGGTGAGAGCTCAGCCGCCTGATGGCCAGGCGGCTGATGTGGCTCTTTGAATGATCGCTTACTTTTTGGCCCGCTTTTTTTGAGAATTTTTGATGATGATCAGATCCTTATTTTTCTCAAAGGTTTTCGTACCGATGCGCGGGACCTTGATTAAGTCTTCCGGAGTTTTAAAAGGGCCATTTTTTTCGCGAAACTCGATGATGCTAGCCGCGTGGCTGGAACCGATGCCCTTCAACTGCATCAGTTCTTCAGCTGAAGCCGTGTTGATGTTAATTTTTTTTACATCGGCGGACTCGGCGTTAATCACACCCGCCATGCCGACCAAAACCACCACGAGCACTGCAATAATCCTTTTACGATTTAACATTTTTTTCTCCTTTCGGTTTAGATGTTTGAGCCGTATCTCCGTGCAATACGGCCAGGGATGGGGAAAACCCGCTGCGCAAAAATAATTGTGCATGTGTCAATAAAAACTTGTCAAAACGCCAATAATTTGTTAACTTTTTGCTAATTTTTGCGCTTTAGTGTCATAACATTTAAACACTTAAAATCCATTTGTCAATAATTATTTGCATAAAAAGCAAAAATATCTTGCGTACAGCACAAATTTTCGAGCAGGGGTAATATCGGGGTCAAAATATGGATAGAGAAGAAAAAAGTAATAAAAAAAGTGATTTAAGCGTAAAATTGAGCGAGACAGAAGAAATTATCGGCCGGTTGAAAGAGGCCCTGAATGTCAGATCCGATGGGGAACTGGCAAATAATTTAGGCATATCCAGGCAAAATATTGGTGCGGCTAGAAAGCGGGACGATGTTCCTCCGGGGTGGATTTACAAGGTGGCGGAAATAAGTGGCTGCTCGATGGATTGGCTTCGGTTCGGGCAGGGACCCAAGGTACGGGTGGAATATACGATGGCTGAATCAGGTCGGACGGACCGGCTGGCCAGTCAGGAATCGGCGTATAAACTTCAGGTTAGCTGGAAGCCCGGGCCGGTCAATGAATTGCAGCCCGATGAGGATATTTCCGGCTTTGGGGCTGCCGTTGAAATGCTGGCCAAAATATACAGTTCTGAGGATAAATTGCTAATCAGCACAATCAACGCCAATATTCGTGCCTTTTGCGAGGCGATTGATCACAAACGGCGTGACCAAAACTCAACCCGAGAACTGGTGGATCTAAAAAAGCGTCTGACCGCAATCGAAAAAAAGTTCAAGACGCCGTGACCAAATGATGTTCGTGCTGTGTCCCACAAAAATGATACAAAAGTCGTAATTACTGTGGTTTCAGGTTTCAGTGTTCAGGTGTCAGGCAAAATAGCTCGTAGTTGATAGCTCATGGCTCATAGCTTGAAGACTGAGAGGCCAGGAGGCCAGAAAACCCGGAAGCTTTGACGCTTTCAAGCCTTCCAGGTTCCCCCCGGATTCTACTTTTTTAAATGCTGACACCTGACACCTGACACCTGACACCTGAAACCTATTTAATTTCCTTCAGCCGAGTACTATAAATACCTGGGGATGAATCCGGGATTTCCAGAGCGCCAACGGTTTTTTTATAGTATTCCGTATTTTCCACTGCGCCGACAATCGCGTAACCATAGCCTTTCAGCTTCATGTCCAGCAAACATGCGGTCATCAATGCCCTGCCGGTTCCCTGCTTTCGATGGGATTTCTCAACGCCGATAGGGCCAAAAAATCCCAATGCGGTGGCATCGTAACAGGCGAAACCGACCATGGCTTCTTCCTTAACGGCAATAAAACAGGTCCGGGGTTTATTGGAAAATGCCGTATCAGCTTCACTGGCCCAGCCATTGCCGAAATGATCCGATACCCAATCTATAGTGATGTGCTTCTCAGGTCCGATGGGTTTTCGTATGATAATTGAACGTTTTTCCTGCTCGGCCACAAGGCTCCAGTCATCGGGGATTTCAAATAATTTTATTAACATATCCGGCATCGTACATCCTCCCATCCTGCAATCAGACAATGGAGAAAACTAGAAGCTATCTCAAAAATGTGGATCAGGGTCCATGGTTAGGCCTCCCGTGAATTGAAAACGGAACGTACACGCAGTACGTGAGTATTTCAATTCACGGGGTTCATGAGCCAGCCTCGCAGCCGGCTCTCCATCATCACGCCAGCGGGTTTGAAAAGCAAATTCAAAATCTTTGAATTACCCAGGTCTTGTGCATTCATTTTTCATTTCCTGACCCGGATGGAGCGTAAATCGATTGTCTTGTCGTGCCGGACCGTCCAACACTAGAGTCGTTTTAAAGGGTGTAATTTAAGGCTGGTTTTCCAGAATATCCACCCGGCTGGCCGAACTGTTGGCTGCGGCGAGGTCCAGATCATCATCATCATCCCAATCACCTGCCGCCAGTGCCTGGACATTGGTCTGGCCCGCAATCGTATCTACGGCCGTAAAGTCGCCGGTGCCGTCATTGATCAGGATATCCACCCGGCCGGCCGAACTGTTGGCTGCGGCGAGGTCCAGATCCAGGTCGCCATCCCAATCACCCGAAGCCAATGCCTGGACATTGGTCTGGTTCGGAATCGTATCTACAGCCGTAAAGTCGCCGGTGCCGTCATTGATCAGGATATCCACCCGGCTGGCGGCATTGTTGGCCGCTGCCAGGTCCAGATCTCCATCATCATCCCAATCGCCCGCAGCGAGATCCTGGACGTTGGTCTGGTTGGCAATCGTATCGACAGCCGTGAAGTCGCCGCTGCCGTCATT
>JASFIU010000542.1:0-3425 GCA_050122495.1 Desulfobacterales bacterium
AACGGTCGATTTGTTTTGATCCCAGCGCTTCGGTTTTCAGCAGTTTTTTTATGCTTTGGGGCCGGGTTTCTGCCAGGGTGAGGATGGATTTGTTCCCCATGACTCTGAAAAGGGGCTGATCCTGCCGTTGCGCGATTTTTTTGCGCAAGCGCAGCAGCGCTTCCAGGACGGCTAGTCCTCTGGGGTTCAGTTTGCCGGCGCCTTTAAACCCGAGAAATAGGGGGCCTGTGTCGTTATTTGCCGGTCTGACTTTACTTAAATAGGCACACTCTTCCTGAACCCAGGCAAGGCGGCCTTTTTGTTTAAGCTCCTTTTGCAGGCTTTTTGCCAAAGGCACCAGATACTGGACGTCGGCGGCGGCGTAGTCGATCATCTCCTCCGGCAGGGGGCGTTTTGACCAGTCTTTGCGCTGGTATTTTTTATTCAGGTGGACATTATATCGTTTGGTGAGCACCGCATCCAATCCGCTTTCCTTGAAACCCAGAAATCGGCATGCCAACTCGGTGTCAAATAGATTGTTGATGTTAATTTTGAAATCGCGATACAGCGAGCGGACATCATAATCTGCCCCGTGAAAAACTTTTTGGATGTCGCCGCGGCCGAAAACCGGCTTGAGTACGGATAGATTTTTAATCTGCAGCGGATCGATGACGGCAGTGACCTGTTGGGTGGCGATTTGGATCAGGCAGACCTTTTCTTTAAAATGATACATGGAGTCTGCTTCCAGATCGACACCGATGATTCGTTGTTTTTCCAGTTGACCGGCAAATTTTTTCAGATCGGGCAGGGAATTGATTTTTAAATAACTATGCGCGTTGCCTGTGGACATTTTTTTCTTGACCCATCTCAGAGTTTCGCCTAATTGTGGATACCTTATTTTGCATTCTGCTGAGCCCAGCTGTAATTATCTTATTGGCATTTGACCTGGAAGAGTTTAATTTTATTTTCTAATTTAATCTTTGCTTGGGTCGCCAAGTTTGATATCCTCAAATTTTAATCATAATTGAATTGATCGTCTCAAATTATGGCTTAATTTTTACTATTTTACCAGTTGTTGAAAACTTATCAAGGTGAGAAGATCATGGTAAATATAACACTTCCTGACGGTAACTTAAAGTCTTTTGAAAAAGCCCCGACCGGCCTGGAATTGGCCGAAAGCATTTCGGCCGATTTTGCGCGCAATTGCGTGGCCGTTGAAATCAACGATACCCTGGCAGACTTGAGCACATCGATCTCTGAAGATGCCAGGGTTCGCCTGATTACCCAGAAGGATCCGGAGGCACTGCACGTTTTGCGTCACAGCGCCGCTCATGTGATGGCCCAGGCGGTTTTGAGGCTTTTTAAGGATGCCAAACTGACCATTGGACCGGCGATTGAGGACGGCTTTTATTACGACATCGATATGCAGCCGGTATCGGAGGAAGATTTCCCCCGAATTGAAGCGGAAATACAAAAAATAATTAAAGCCAAACTGCCCATCTATCGTAAAGAGGTTTCCAAGGCGGAAGCCATCGCCTTTTATAAAGACGAGCCCTACAAGCAGGAAATGCTTGCAGAGATGGAAGACGGGACCATTTCATTTTATGAGCAGGGCGAGTTCACCGATTTGTGCCGCGGTCCCCATGTGCCGCATACCGGTTATGTCAAGGCCATTAAGCTGACGAAGGTTTCGGGTGCTTACTGGCGCGCGGACCCGACCAAAGCACAGCTTCAGCGAATTTACGGAACGGCCTTTTTCACAAAGAAAGCGCTCAACGCGCATCTGAAATTTCTGGAAGAGGCCAAAAAAAGAAATCATCGCAAAATCGGGCAGGCGCTGGACCTCTTCAGCTTTCATGAGGAAGCACCGGGGATGCCGTTTTTCCACCCCAAAGGAATGGTGATCTGGAACACGCTGCTGGACTACTGGCGGGCCGAGCACAGGGCGGCGGGATATGTTGAAACCAAAACACCCATCATGCTTAACCGGGCCCTTTGGGAAAAAAGCGGCCACTGGGAAAATTATCGGGAAAATATGTATACGTCCTCTATTGATGACTACGATTATGCCATCAAGCCGATGAACTGCCCCGGCGGTATGCTCATCTACGGCAACAAGCCCCATTCTTACAAGGATTTGCCGCTGCGGGCCGCCGAGGTCGGGCTGGTCCACCGCCATGAACTCAGCGGGGTCCTGTCGGGCCTTTTTCGGGTCAGGGCCTTCCACCAGGATGATGCCCATCTTTACATGATGCCGGAGCAGATTGAAGACGAAATCCTGGCGGTGCTGCGATTGTCGGAACGGATGTACAGTACTTTTGGTCTGGGATTTCATCTTGAGCTGTCGACCCGCCCAGATAAATCCATCGGCACCGACGCGCAATGGGAGCATGCCACCAATGGTCTGGAATCGGCCCTCAAAATATACGGCCATGACTATGTCTTAAATGAAGGTGACGGTGCGTTTTACGGCCCCAAAATAGATCTGCATATTAAAGATGCCCTGGGTCGGACCTGGCAGTGCGGAACCATTCAGCTGGATATGGCGCAGCCGGACCGATTTAACCTGACATTTATCGGCCAGGATAATGAAAAACACCGTCCGCTGATGATCCACCGAACCATTTTCGGATCCATTGAGCGCTTTTTGGGCATATTAATCGAGCACTTTGCCGGCAAATTTCCGCTCTGGCTGGCACCGGTTCAGGCCGCTGTCCTGCCAATCAACGATGACCTGGTGCCTTATGCCAATGAAGTGAAATCCGAGCTCGAGGATGCTGAATTGCGGGTGGAAATCGACGAGCGTGCCGAAAGCTTGAATAAAAAGATACGTGAAGCTCAGTTGAATCAAATTCCACTGATTCTAACGGTCGGGGCTAAAGAAAAGGAATCCGGCACCCTATCGGTCCGAACGCTGGATGGCCATGTTAAATACGGCGTTTCCCACGAGATGTTTCTAAGTACGGTGGGAGAACACATTCGGAATAGAGAGCTGGCCCTGGATTTGTTTAAAGACTAAGTATTTAAAAAGTATGAAGTGAACTAATGAACCCGAAGTGCCTAAAGTGCCTAAAATGATCTAAAGTGACTAAAGTTGAGGTGTCGCTGCGCTCCATCTTTTATATTAAAATGGCAGAATTCATTAACTCTAGGCACTTTAGCTCACTTTAGTTCACTTTAGGCACTGTTTAGATTTACAACAGTTTGGCCGCATTATAAGGTACGTGAAAAAATGACCCAGAACGCGGGAGTAACTACACACAAAATCCAGTGGTGCGATTTGCGCTGTAAATGGGCGGATTCTGCCAAACTCGATGCCCTGGATGGGAGCTGCCATACATTTCAATCCCTGTGGTGCAAAAACCTGGAAAAGCATGTGACTAAAAATGCACCCTGCGAAGCTTTGTTCGGCCAGCGCCGTCCCACAACGAAGTTCTAATGCAGAC
>JASFIU010000543.1:0-3419 GCA_050122495.1 Desulfobacterales bacterium
GAACGATTTTTTATTTGGCGTGGCCTTTTCAGGAGGCGATAGCCAACCGGTGACCGTGGCATTAAACAATTTAGTGAATACCAGCACCGGGGTGAAAAAATATAATGTGGATATGGCTGCTGCCATCATTGCCGGTATCCCAACGCTTTTGGTGTATATCGTTGCAGGAAAGTATTTTCTGCGCGGGCTTACGGCTGGAGCTGTTAAAGGTTAGAATGAGACGTACACAAGACCTCACAAAATATAATAAAAGAGAATCATTATGGCATCGCTTACCATAAAAAATGTTACCAAAAAATTCGGTTCGGTAGAGGTCTTAAAAGGAATTACGCTCAGCATCGAACCCGGTGAATTTCTAGTGCTGGTGGGTCCGTCCGGGTGCGGGAAATCCACTTTGTTAAACTTGATAGCTGGTTTAGAAAGTATCACGAGCGGCCAGATTTTATTCGGGGATCGCGTCGTAAATAATATCCGACCGAAAGATCGAGACATTGCAATGGTGTTTCAATCCTATGCGCTCTATCCGAACATGAATGTCAGGCAGAATCTTTCATTTGGTCTTGCAACCCGAAAAATGCCAAGGGTTCAAATCGAAAAAACAATCCAAAAGGTTGCCGACATGCTGCAAATTACTGAATTGTTGAATCGGAAACCCTCGCAACTATCGGGTGGGCAACGGCAGCGCGTGGCCATGGGGCGGGCTCTTGCAAGGGACCCGGCGATATTCTTATTTGACGAACCGCTCAGCAACCTCGATGCGAAGTTAAGGGTTGAAATGCGTACGGAAATCAAATTACTTCATCAACGGATCAGGACAACCGTAGTGTATGTTACCCATGATCAGATCGAGGCTATGACGCTAGCTGATCGCATAGCGATTATGAAAGATGGCGTGATCCAGCAATTTGATACGCCTCAGCAAATCTACGAGAATCCATCCAATCTTTTTGTTGCCGGATTCATCGGCTCTCCCTCAATGAACTTCATTCCATGCCGGATTTTTCAGCAAAATCAAAGAGTGGGCGTCATTCTGAATACTGGAAATGAAGGGTCCTTTTTTCTGCCTGCCGACGAGTTGGGTTTGGAACTTGACCCATGGATCGACCGTGAGGTTATTCTAGGCATACGTCCGGAAATGATTTCACATGGATTTACAAATCAGCAAGAAAATCTTCAAATCCATGAGATAGCCAGTGTGGTGGAAGTTCTCGAACCTACAGGGCCCGATACGCTAGTGTTCATCAATATCAATGGAAAGGAAGTGAGATGTCGTGTACCGCCATTTGCCGTTAGGTCTCCCGGGGAACAGATGAAACTGATGGTTGACATGTCAAAGGCACTCTTTTTCAATCCTCAAACCGAAGAACGAATTGGAGAGTAAATGTGTTTTGCCCGGGGGACAGCACTTTTGGCGGTGGTGGTTTCAAAAAACGTCACCATTTTAAATTTCCGTCCAGGGTGCCGATGAAGCAGCCCCCGCCACCACCGCCGCCAGATGAGCCAGAACTTGAAGCGGCGGGGACCAGCCCGAGTCCGGAAGGATCTACGATAATTCCATTTTGCTGACCATCGTCGTCACCGGTGCCGCCGTCGACCAGCGTGATGCGCAGCTGGGTCCGATCGCCGTTGATCGTAACGTTTGAGCTGTAGTCGACCCATCCCCGGTCCTGGCTGTATTTATACCATTTATAGCCCCGGGGCATGGGCTGCGGCAGCAATATGGTGAGGGTGCAGCTGCTGCCGGGTATGTCAACTTTGATCTCAAATCCCATCAGGCCGTAAATCATACGTTGCGGCATTCCATTTCGGTTCGTAATTTCATTACTTTCAGGATCAACAGCCTGCAGGCTCACCAAATCCGAACCGTTGTCCGGCTTGAGCCCCAACGTCGAATTCGTTGTCGTCTGAAAGGTGACGGCATCATCCGGTACAGTTTGAATGCCATTCTCAGTGATGGTAATTTCAACCGCGTCCGAATCAAAATCTCCGCCCGAGTCATACACGGTCAATTGAAAAACGACGGAGGTGTCCCCTATAATCGGAGCGGCCACAAAAGTGGGTCTGACCGTATTTGCATCGGATAACGTTAAAGTCGGGCCGTCTATCTGAGACCATTGGTAAGTTACGATCGCATCGTTGGGATCCGATGACTGCGAACCGTCGAGCATGACGGTTGCACCCTCAATAACATACTGATCGGAACCGGCATCGGCTGTCGGCGGAGACTGATTGAGGGCAAAATCGACCGCAATGGTGTGGTTGCCGCTAACATTTGAAAACATATAGGTCGTGGTGATATCAACTGCATCCCCGTCTACCCGAACTTCGTCAACGCTGAACCCCGGGTCCGGGGTGATGGTGAAGGTGATATCGCTGCCCTGCTCTATGGTTACATTTCCTTGCGGGGTGATGCTGCCCCCCGATCCGGCCGTGGCGGTAATGGTATGGGTGGTAATTTCCGGGCAGGAGGCGACGCCGCTTTGGCGTCCAAAATCCTGTGTCCAGTAATGGCGGTAGGTGCTGGCAGCAACATACGCATAGCCGACCCCGATATCGCAGAAATTTGGATTCAATATATTGGCCCGGTGCCCGGAACTCGCCATCCAGCTATCGATGACATCTTCAGGCGTCGGCTGGCCGGCGGCGATGTTTTCACCATAGGTGTTCCAATCGTACCCCGCATCGGTAATGCGATCCGAAACGGTGCGGCCGTCGAGGCTCGTGTGGCTAAAATAATTCTGCAGCCCCATGTCTTCGGAATGGCCCCGGGCGGCAGCCGCCAACCGGGCATCATAGCTTAGCGGCGCCAGCCCTTCGGCGGCCCTTTCAACATTGACCAGATCAACCACCTCGGATTCAAAATCGGCATAAACCTGCCCGTAAAGCACAAAAAAGCAACATGCGCATAGACTCAGTATCCGTCTCACCGGTGCGATTTCCCTATAGCTTTATCGATTTGGTATTTTAATAGACCCGGGTTCAAATAATCGAAGATAATATTGCAATAATCGCACCATGAATGTTCTCTATTTTAAAAGGGTAGAAATCCGGATGGTTATACGCCAAAGTGGTTGAATTTTAGCTGTGACTGGCCAATTTAATAAACAGGATGTATGAAAAATGTTACAAGCATCCTGCGTCGCTCTGGCGAGCTATGCAGGACAGGCCCTGCGTCGCTCTGGCAAGCTATGCAGGACAGACATGACTTTGGCAAAACGCAATTGAATGGAAAAACCACCCGGTTAACGTCAGATGAAATGCGGTAGACTTTGTCGGCGAAAGGTGCGGGTGCGCTTTTTTCGGGTAAATGAACTGAACGATAAGGCCGTTGCCTGTAGATTACAGTCGGAAACCGGACATCAGATGAAAAAACAAATAGTAGACCGCACCGGCGATCCCTATCAGGCTGGCAATCGAAA
>JASFIU010000544.1:0-3413 GCA_050122495.1 Desulfobacterales bacterium
CGAATAGATTAACCATTCCAAATTCACTGACCACGTAAGAAACATAGCCTTTTGGAACCAGAATTGAGCCCACATCCGATTTCGGAATAATCCGGCTGATTTTATCGTCGATGCTTCTGGCCGAAAGGACAATGATCGATTTGCCTGAAGGTGACATGCCGGCTCCCATAATGAAATCAAGCATGCCGGTTACCCCCGAAAAATGGTTTTGGGGAAGGGCATCGGCATAGACCTGTCCGGTAAGGTCCATGGTGCGCGCAAAATTAATCGCGATCATCTTATTGTTTTGCGAAATGACGGCAGGGTTATTGACATAATCGGACGGTAGAAACTCGAGGGCCACATTGTTGTGCAGCGCCTGATAGAATTTGGGGCTCCCGATCGCTCCGCTGGCAATCAGTTTACCTTCGTTCAAGCCTTTATAGCGGTTGGTCACCACGCCTTTTGACACCAGCCGCATCAAATCATCGGTTAAAATCTCCGTATGAACCCCGAGATCGTTCTTTTCTGCAAAGGCTTCGGCAATCGGCCCTGAAAGTTCCGCCAGGCCGAGCTGAATAGTGGAACCGTCGTCTACCAGGTTAGCCGTTATGGTACCGATTTCAGCAGCGGATTCATACTCGGGCAAGTCATAGGCGCTTAACAATTCCTCTTCGTGTTCGACAATGACGTCAACATCATTCAAATGGATAAAACTGTGCCCCGGCACCCGCGGCATCTTGGGATTTACCTGGGCGATCACCACATCCGCGGATTGGGCGGCGGCCAGGGTGACATCCACCGAAATACCCAGGCTCATCCAGCCATGTTCATCCGGCGGTGTTACCTGGATTAATGCAAAATGAAGCGGAAAAAGCCTTTTTTTGAATAAGCCCGGCACCGCATACAGATTCATCGGTGTAATAAATCGTTTATTGGCGCGCAGGCCTTTGGTTTGATCCGAGCCCTGGTAAATGGAGCGCACATGGAACCGGTGCCCCCGGTACTCATCTGCCATCAATGCCAGCAGTGATCCCTCGACACTTAACAGGCGCATAATTTCAACATCTGAAAAGCTGTCATTATCCATGAGCGCATTGACCAGGTGCTGGGGTTCCCCGCAGGAAGAACCGATAAACACTCTTTGACCGGAGCGGATCATGCGAACCGCCGCGCCCGCGTCCTTAACTTTGGATCTGTAATGTTCTCTTAATGGGTTTTCTTTCATTTCGGCTTCCTTTGTGGTTTACGGCCGCAATTTGGCAATTAAGCATTTTATGCTTAAGTTTAAAAAAAGAGTTGACATTTATTTTTTTAGGCGTATTTTAGCAAACCTTTGACTTTTTAATCCGGGTAATTCAAACAAATGATGTCGTTAACAAATCGTAAACATCCAATAAATGATCGCACAACCACCTGCCCGCACGGGTTCGTGCGCTGTGTGTTGGCGTTTACCCTGCGTCTCAAAATTTCAAACATTCTCACTCAAAGTGGGTAGGACGAAACGGCAGAGTCTTCTTAGTCTCTGCCGATTTTTTTTCTTTTAAGGAGATAAACTATGTATTTTGAAGCCGTATTTCAACCGTTAAATGACACCGACTACAATTCTGAGGTTGCCGATTTTACCGGCAAAAAAGTGGCCATTCAAGAGGGCTGGATACTCGAAGAGGGCCCCTGCAAAGGACAAAAATGCTTTTACATGCCCAATTCGACCGTGGGCTGCATACCCGAAAGCGATCTCAAGCAGATTAAAAGCATTCCCTACGTCCAGTGGAAAACCATCTATAATATGACCGGTCTTAACGACCAATAAAAAAAACCATTGCAAAATAGTTGTGCACTGTGGTTCTTATGGATCAAATGCCACCTTTTCAGAGAGGATTTGATCATGAAAAAAGATACCCAGTGCGTCCACAGCGGCACCCGTGTCGACCGGGAAACCAGAGGGCTGAATACGCCCATTTACACGTCCTCGTCTTTTGAGTATCTGGATGTCCCCGCGAATGTGTATCCCCGGTATTTCAACACCCCCAATCAGGATAGCCTTATCGAAAAATTATGCGCGTTGGAAAATGCTGAAGATGGAATCATCTTCAGTTCGGGCATGGCCGCCATCAGCACGGCCATGCTGGCTTTTCTCAGCAGCGGAGACCATGTTGTTCTTCAAAAGGATATTTACGGGGGGACACATCATTTCGTAACCGCCGAATTTGATCGATTCGGCATCCAGTATACCTTTGTATCCAACCGGACCGAAGATATTGAACAGGCCGTACGGAAAAACACCAAAATCATTTACATCGAGACCCCTTCCAATCCTTTGCTGTTCGTCACGGACATCGAGGCCTCCGCTCAAATTGCTAAAACCAACAATGCCTTAAGTGTTATCGACAACACCTTTGCCACACCCATCAATCAAAATCCACTCGATCTGGGCATTGACATCGTTGCTCACAGCGGCACCAAATATCTGGGCGGCCATAGCGATCTGTGTTGCGGGGCTGTGCTGGCGCACAAAGATTTAACCAGCACCATTCGGTCGACGGCAGCGAATTTTGGCGGCAGCTTGAATGCCATGACCTGTTACCTGCTGGAACGAAGCATAAAAACCCTGAATGTCCGTATCGAAAAACAAAATCAAAATGCTCAAATCGTCGCCGAATCTCTGCAAAAAGATCCCCGCATCCCGAAAGTGTACTATCCCGGCCTGGAAAGTCACCCGGGGCATGCGCTCGCAAAAAAGCAAATGCACGGTTTCGGGGGCATGTTGGCGTTTGAACTGGACGACCGCGAGGCAGGTACGGATCGATTCTTAAAGAAATTGAAGCTGATTACACCCGCTCTCAGCCTCGGTGGTGTCGAGACCATTATTTGCGCGCCGGTGACCACATCCCATGAAAAGATCAGCGATGCCGAACGCGCCGAACTCGGTATCACCGATAATCTTCTGCGACTGTCGGTCGGCATCGAGAATCCTGATGATATCATCGCCGATATTGAAGGGGCTCTGGCCGGTTAACGGTGACGTCTCAGAAACGAGGACGACGAGGATGAGAATGTTACCCGAATGCCTACTCGTACTTGTCCTCGTCCTCCATAAAGGAGAACAAACCATGCGAGTTGTTCGCAACGATATCGTTCTGGCCGAAAGCAACGATACGATTGTGATTGAAGGCAACCATTACTTTCCTCCCGAGGCGCTCAACCGGGACTATTTCCAAAAAAGCGACACCCACACCACCTGCCCCTGGAAAGGCCGGGCCAGCTATTACAACATCATCACCGCCAATGAAGTCGAAAAGGATGCGGCCTGGTATTATCCTGAACCCAAAGAGGCCGCCGGACAGATAAAAGATTATGTGGCTTTTTACAAAGGCGTCGAGGAAAGCTCATAAAGATTGAATTTTTATAAAAAGACTGTCAATTATATCATG
>JASFIU010000545.1:0-3409 GCA_050122495.1 Desulfobacterales bacterium
GGTATATGCCGACAATCAAAGAAAAAAAAGAAGACAAAGTCGCCATTGTCGGATCCGGACCGGCCGGTTTGACCTGTGCCTATTATCTGGCGATCAAAGGCTATCAGGTTACGGTATTTGAAAAAGACGCTGAACTGGGCGGGATGCTCACATCCGGCATACCGTCTTACCGTCTTCCCCGCAAGGTTATCGAAGCTGAAATTCAGCATATCCGCGATATGGGCGTAACCATGAAAACCAATGTGGAAATCGGTACGGATGTGACCGTTGCCCGGCTGCGCGAGGAGGGATACAAGGCCTTTTTCATAGGCGTCGGAACCCAGGAGTGCCTGGAACTGGGTATCGAAGGCGAAGACCTGGACGGTGTTTATCCGGGATTAGATTATCTGCGCCTCGTCAATCAGGGGGAGCCGGTGACTCTGGGCAATAACGTCGCCGTGATCGGCGGCGGCAATGCCGCCATGGATGCGGTGCGATCGGCCCGCCGACTGGGCGCTGAAAACGCGTTTATCATCTATCGCCGGGGCCTGGAGGAAATGCCCGCCAACGCCGAAGAAATTGAAGAATGCCAGCAGGAAGGGATCGCCATAAACACCCTGACCCAGCCGGTGCGCTTCATCAGCGAAAACGGCCGGGTAAAAGCGATCGAATGCCTGAAGATGCAATTGGCGGAGCCCGACGAGAGCGGCCGTCGCAGACCCGAACCGGTGCCCGGCTCGGAATTCACAATTGAAGTCGATAATGCGATTTCGGCACTGGGGCAGGAAGCGGAATGGAGCTGCCTGACCGACGAGTGCGCCTGCACGCTCAGCGACTGGGGGACCATGAACGTTGATCCCCTGACGCTGCAAAGCGATGACCCCGACATCTTTGCAGGCGGAGATGCGGTCCGGGGCCCTCAAAGCATTATCGAAGCGATCGCCGACGGGAAGCAGGCCGCGACATCCATCGACTATTTCATCAAGGGCCGTGACCTTAAATTGGGCCGAGGGGAAGAATTAAAAACAAATACAAACCCTCAGAAAGAAGTTTACAATAAGATCGATCCGGTTCAAATGCCGCGTCTGGATGCGCAGGCGCGCGTCAACAACTTCGATGAGGTTCAACAGGGCCTGACGGAAGAGATGGTCATCCAGGAGGCCAAGCGATGCATCAATTGCGGCAGCTGTTGCGTTCAGGCCTGCCCGCATAGTGTCATGCAGTTTAACCACGAAATCATTAAGGCGGTAAAGTGCGACCTCTGCGTCGAAAAACGCGGCCGCGACGAGGCGCCGGCATGCAGCCTGGTTTGCCCGACCCACTGCATTGTCTGGGGAGACCCTGAGAAATTCCCCGAGACGATCCCGGCAGGTCCTTGGACCGCCGCAGGTAAGTAAAGGATGAGTTCATGGTGGCAAAGCGCACACCGCTTACCTGGAAAGATCTCAAAACCGGTCTCGAATGGCAATGTGAGTCTCCGGGCGAGATGACCTGGCAGGCCGCCCTGGAATATGCCGATTCACTTTCTTTGGACGGCAAAAGCGATTGGCGCTTGCCGGCCCTGGCTGATCTTGAGACGTTGCTGGATCGAAGCGTTCTCTACCATGAATTGCGTCCGATTATGCGAAAAGACGTTCCTTTTCGGGATACCCGGAGCTATTGGACCGCCACAACTTTTGCAGAGCACACCAACAACGCCTGGATCATCATGTTTGACGGTGCTTATGTGCTCAGCTACTACAAAAGCAACACTTACTACGTCCGCTGCGTCCGCGGATAGACGGTTAATACAAGATATAAGTTGATCTGACAACACCCTGATTTGTGATACGTTTACCGTATCTCAAAATATGCGGCGACTCCTACGGCCACATCTTCGTTCCAGTCGTATTAAATTTCAGTGCCGACGCGGACCTAGCGGTACAAAAGTAAATCAGGGCTGCGGCTGATTGGCAGCATAATCAATCAACAGACAACCCGCAAATAATTCAGAAGAGCGATCTATTCTAGTTGGCGATTTGGCCAAAGCTGTATCGAAGGCTTGCGAAGTTTTATAATGATGAAAAAGCTGATCACTCAAATCTGTTTGGATTTAGGGACTGGCTTTACTCCGATCGAAGTGAGCGAGACGATCTTATATTGGTTTTGCCGCTTGGTGAGTTATTGAATTTGAGTGACATTCTCACGATTACTGCAGATAGGATCGGTATGGATTATTTGCCAATGGATTTGGTAATTGTACCGCGATGATATACGTACATTTTAATCGAAGTTGTGTGTGTTAGTGGTCTATTGTATTACATTTAGAGTTTGTCTTTTAACAAAATTCCATTCTTTAAGATTAGTTTAACCTTGTCTAAAAGCTCAACTTTGTCTTTTTTTGATAAATTTTTCATCATCAACTCCAACCATTGGTCCTTTTCCTTTTCAATATTCTTCAGGGTCTTTTTGCCCTTTGGCGTGATTTCAAGTAAAGTCACACGATCATCTTTAGGATCCGATTTTTTAATAATAAATCCATCCTTTTCAAGTCTTTTCGCCAGGCCGGTGATGTTGGCACCCGGAACGAGCATAATTCGGCTTACATCACTGATCTTGTTTCGGCCAAATTTAGAAGCATCCAAGACCCTCAAAACATTATACTGCGGAAAAGAAAGCCCAAAATTTCTGAAAACACTCGAATGGACCCTTTTGAAATGCTCCGCTGCTCTGATAATTGCCATCAGGACCTTTTCATCGGTGCTTAGATCACTTTTGTAAGTGCGTTTTGACATCATATTTTTCTAATATACCATCAGGGATATAAAATCAATAATTATAATATCAATAACTTGAATATAAGAGTTATAAAAAACATTGAGATAGAACATTTTACGCTTCCAAACATAATCTGCATATCCATATATTTCCAATAATAACGATTAGATAACTAATATTTCATCCATTTTCTATAAATTAAGGAAATTATTGACAACCGTATAAAGTATGTGTATTGATAATCAATATATTGAGTATCTGTATGGCCGTTTACGACTCCTTCTTAACAATGCTTTATTAAAACCTACCTATCATGATGATTATCAGCGAGCGATAAAATAAAAATGCCATACGGTAAATCCGATAAAAAAACCTTCTAAAGAATCGCGATCTGCCATGCAACCGGATTTTTTCTGGTTCGGGGGAATGGGCAGACCAGAAAAAGGTATGAATAATCCGGAAGACGGTAGCTAATGCTTTACGGGAGGCAGCAGGTATGACTGATAAATTCCTGTTAAGAGAATTGAGCCGCTATCAAATCGGGACCTTTGCTGACATCATCTATCGAAATGCATTGCTTTATCCAAACAGCGAAGCCTTTATTTACGACCCCCAGAGAATCACATTCGCCCAGTTCAATGCACGCGTGAACAGCGTGATCCATGCGCTAGGC
>JASFIU010000546.1:0-3392 GCA_050122495.1 Desulfobacterales bacterium
CTTCGACAACATCCATGCCAGGTTGCTGGATCGGTTATAATGGCCTGAAAGTATCCTACCTCAAGTTTTGTCAGCGACTTTTACTTCCGCATCACCATAGAATCGCTCCTGGAAATATCTTGACAAGCCGGGTTGTTTAAATTACTTAAAAGCACCCTGCCGATACCAGCAATAAGAAGTATAATATAATCAAATTCAAATGGTTATAATTCTCTCTGCCCCAGGGCAAAACGTTTGATTTCAAAATATGGATACGAGTCAATTCCGCCAAATTATTAAAACCGAGCATGGTTATCAAAGCCCTGAGCGGCGACTTTTTCTGGCACGCTATCTTCCGGGATGGCGCGTATTTTTTTATTATGCTCAAATTGTGATGGCCTTTGTCATCGCTCGTATAGAAGGCTACCGGGGCAAGTTAACCAACGAGAGATGGCTTAAAGCATCCATAAAATGTCTTCAGGCCGCCGAATCCGCAGGAGGCCGCGTGAATGTATCGGGTCTGGCCGCGGTCAGCCAGCATAAAGGCCCTTTGGTCTATATTGCCAACCACATGAGTATTCTTGAGACCATTATTCTTCCATGCCTCACCCTGACGTTTAACGAGGTCACTTTTGTTATCAAAGATGAATTGCGAAGATATCCGCTAATTGGCCGGGTCATGCAGATCTTAAATCTCATTGCCGTTTACCGAAAAAATCCCCGTGAAGATTTGAAAATCGTGTTAAATGAGGGCCATAATCGCATTCGCCAGGGATGTTCAGTGGTTATTTTTCCCCAGGCCACCCGCAGCACAGTATTCGATGAAAAAACCTTCAATACCCTCGGTGTCAAATTAGCGCGTAAGGCCGGTGTGCCGGTGGTGCCGATTGCGTTAAAAACAGATTTTCACGGCAACGGCCGCTGGGTAAAAGAAATTGGCCCCATCAATCCCGAGCTTGGGCTTTATTTTAAGTTTGGAGAACCCATGACTGTCACCGGCAACGGCCATGCCACCCATCAACGCGTGGTAGAATTCATCACCGAGAATTTAACCCAATGGGGCGCGGAAGTGCGTATGAATGCGGAAAGCACAATCCAGGACACTCCCCATCAGGGCCCTAATAACGAATAACCAATAACAAATAACTGATAACCTTCCACTTGCTTCTGGCTGTTGGTGTGCGAGTTCAGTTGACTTGTTAATTGGTCGAATGGTCAAATAGTTTAATTTTCGTTAATTCGTAAAATAGTTAATTCGTTGATTAGTTATAGAATTTTAAACCTTTTGACAATTTGACAACTCAACGACTTGACCATTTAACTAAATATCGAATCTTCTGACAATTTGACTATTCAACTAATCAACTATTCAACCATACCCTCTGGTTCTTACCCTGACAACCAATACCCATTACCCGATACCGAATACCCCAAGATCACATTCCTGTTGACACTCTGTTTTAAGTTCGTTAACCTCCCGAACCCTGATAGTTAACTGAAAAGAAATGCTGTGAGATGAAAGGCCGAATACTTAAAATATTAAAAGACAAAGCCGGTGTTGTTTCGGGACAGGCCTTAAGTACCGAACTGGGGATCTCACGGGTGGCCGTCTGGAAGCATATCCAAAAACTTCAAGCGCTTGGATATGATATTGATGCATCCACCAGAGGTTACCGGCTCAATCATTCTCCGGATGTGCCCTATCCATGGGAGTTTCCGGGTCGGGAATCTAAAATTGTCTACTATCAGGAACTGCCCTCCACCATGGATGCGGCCAAAGATCTGGCCCGCAAAGACTGCCCGCATTTTACCACAGTCATTGCCGGACGTCAGACGAGCGGACGGGGGAGACTGCAGCGCGAGTGGATTTCAGAAAGGGGCGGTTTGTACTTCACGATGGTGCTGCGACCGGATTTACCACCGGTGTTAAGCTTCAGGGTAAGTTTTCTAGCTTCGGTCACCCTTGCCGGAATATTGAATGAGGTCTTCGGCATTGATGCCAGGGTTAAATGGCCAAACGACATCCTGGTCGATGAGCGTAAGATTTCAGGCATGCTCTCCGAATTGGAGGCCGAGGCGGATCGAGTTGCCTTTATCAATATCGGTGTCGGTATCAATGTCAATAATGATCCGCCAATGACTCAATCCCCAACCACTTCGTTAAAGAAGCTGTTGGGTCGGACGGTTTCAAAAATAGATTTACTCGGGCGCTATCTGGCTACACTCGAAAACCGTATGCGAACCACGGCGTTTGACGGGATTATTGCGGAATGGAAGCAATATACGGTGACCTTAAATCGCGATGTTCGCGTTGTAACAGCCCATGAGGTCGTGGAGGGCAAGGCGGTTGATGTAGACGATTCCGGTGCTTTGATTCTGCAGGGTGCGGATGGGTCTCTTAAGAAGATCCTATATGGCGATTGTTTTCATCAAAGTCATTAGTGCCTATCTAAAATATACATTAAGGAAAGTGCACTAAAGTTTCAAGTGATCTAAAGTGACTAAAGTTAAGGAATTTTGTCATTTTATAAAAGATGGAGCAAAGCGACTCCTCAACTATAGGCACTTTAGCTCACTTTAGTCACTTTTAACTTTAGTGGACCGTTATAACTTTTTTTCTCTGTCTTCGAGGATAAAAAACTAATTTTTAGAGTCCTGTGCCATATGGATTCATCACAACAATTGCGAATGACGGTGTATGCATCCTTGTTTGCCGCTTTAACCGCGGTGGGCGCGTTGGTCGCCATCCCGATCGGTCCCGTTCCGATCGTATTGCAAAATATGTTTGTTTATCTGGCCGGTTTACTGCTGGGCAGTCGTTGGGGGCTTGCCAGCGTCGGCGTGTATCTTCTGGCCGGCGCCTGCGGGTTGCCGGTATTTGCCGGCGGACTCGGCGGCATTGGTCGGATCATCGGGCCCACGGGCGGATACCTGATCGGTTATCTACCTGCTGTTTTCTTAATCGGCAAAATATCTGCCAGACCCCGCCCACGGGTCCTTTTTGATGTGATCGCCATGCTTTGCGGCTCCATCGCGCTTTATGCCTGTGGAATTACCTGGTTGAAAATCGTAACCGGCATGACCCTGGCAAAAACGCTCATGGTGGGAATGGTTCCGTTTTTAATCGGAGATGCACTGAAAATTATCGCTGCCGCTGCCATCGCCAGGGCCCTGCGACCCATAGTTCGCGTTGCGGGTTCCGCGTTGCGGGTTCCGAGTTTAGATTAAATCGAATTCCGCTATTTATTAAAACGCAACTCGCAACTCGCAACACGCAACCCGTAACTCGCAACACGGAACTTAAAAATGTCTATCATCGAAATCGAAAATCTCAGTCACCGTTTTGAAGACGGCACCCTGGGTCTTGACGGAATCAGCTTGCAGATTCAAGAAGGTGCATTTGTTGTTGTCGC
>JASFIU010000547.1:0-3385 GCA_050122495.1 Desulfobacterales bacterium
ACGCCACCTTTATGCCGGACGCCGCCCAGACAGTAAGCAGGTTTCCTCTGGACTTATCCTGGCGTAGAGATAGCCACCAGTTTTGACGTCGTCCTATAGTTTTCGACACCTCGTCGGATGGTTCGCTCACGCTCGTCTCTCTGATCCACAACTGACCCCATCTGGCGGGACCTTTTCCTCAACGCTCACTACCATGGCTTTTGACCACAGCAGCTTGAGGTGTTTTGAAGCCTGCTCCTGCAAGCCGACTCCGAGGGACCTACCCTCATCTCCTGTACAGCCTCGTGGCGCACTATCTCCAACATATCGGTACTTTTTAGGGTCAAAAGATATTTGTGTTTTTTTGGCATATCTGCACTTTTGGTAAAATACAGATTATCTCAATATATCAAAGGTTGACAGAGAATAAGACCGATCACAATATAAGCGGTTCGCCATAATGTGTATAAATCAATAATACCTTTCGCTAACCAATAGGTATGAACTATGGATCACTATGGCAAGTAGTCCTAAGTTTTAGCCACCAGAAATGAAGCCATCCTTGATCTTCTCTGCCAAGTCATGTATTCAATTTGTGACTCACTTAAATCACAATTGATCTAAAACTGACCTCCAGTAATTGCACCTAATTTGACCTCACTCTCGACCTGGCAGGACCTTACTCAAACGTATCATTTTTTTCAACTTATCGGAGGATTTCAAATGGGATTAGTCCATAATTTTGCCAAACAACTTTCCAGACCGACCGGATTTTGGGGGAAATTGATTGGTTTTGGAATGAAGTACGGGAATCGATCACTTAATGAATGGACCATCGAACAACTGAACCTGGACGCCTCTAATAAGGTTTTGGAAGTGGGATTTGGGCCAGGAGTTTCGATTAAACAGGTTGCTGAAATTGTGTCAGACGGATGGGTAGCCGGTATTGAATGCTCAAATACCATGCTTGAGCAGGCAAGAAAAAGAAATGCTGCCTCTATCGCTTTAGGCCAAGTTGAATTGAAACACGGAAATGTGTCTTCCTTGCCCTATAATAACGATACGTTTGATAAAGTATTTGCGGTCCAGGTGCTATATTTTTGGAAAGACCCTGTGGCAATTTTATCTGAATTACATCGAGTTACGAAACCTGGAGGTAAAATTGCGCTGAGCATCCTGGATAAAAAGCATTTAGAGCAGGCACGAATTACCCAAACCGGTGTGTTTAATTTATATGATGGTGAGGATATTGCACAACTGCTCGTCCAGGCTGGATTTAGTGATTCACGTTTTGAAACCAAGGCATGCCATAAACACGGAACAGGAATATGCTGTATTGGCCAAAAATAACTGGTCGTTTAGTAATACTGATATATGGCCTGAAATTGTCATAAGAAAGATTAGGGTATATCTACATCATTTTGTAAGAGAAATATGGCTATCATTGCTCAGTCAGATTTAACAATCAGAATCGAGGACTGACATTACAATACCACATTTTTTCTATTAGCGGCCCATACAAGATATTGTGGTTATGGAATCTGGTACAAAACTGATGATACCTCCAACAACCCTGTATATATCACCCCACTAAAAAATTTGTGATATCCGTTTCTTATCCGCAATTTTTCCAAAATTCATATATATTTCAATTTGACATCTCGTATTAAAAGTTTACGTTAGAAAGTAAAAAAGCATTGCGAATGCAGTCTATGAATACCGTTCAACTTGAGGAGCAAAAGATGTTTAGAGAAGAAAGAGATAAGCTAAAATTCGACTGGAGCATGATTGGAAATGTCGGGGAAGGTCGCCCTAACCTCGGGGTTACAATGGATGTGAGCGTTTACAGGCTGATGCAGTTTACCCTCAGAGATGTGCTTATAAAGAAATTCGATGCGGAAACCGCAGATAGGATATTTTACGAGGCCGGCAAGCATGCCGGTAAAGAATTTTACAGAGAATTGGTGACTCAGAAAGATGATTTTAATGAATTTGTGGTCGAGCTTCAAGAATTATTTAAAAAACTAAAAATGAACATTTTGAGAATTGAAAAGGCTGACCTTGAAAATATGGCCTTCACGCTTACCCTCGCTGAAGATTTGGATTGCTCCGGATTGCCGGACAGTGATGAAACTGTCTGTACATATGATGAGGGATTTCTTAGCGGGCTACTTTCTGAGCACACCGGGAAAAACTTCAGCGCAAAGGAAGTCGATTGCTGGTGTTCCGGAGATCGAGTCTGTCGGTTTGAAGCGAAGGTGGTCGCTTAATTGATAAACGAATAATGCCCTGACCCGTGGTCAAATCACCCGGGTCGCCTTATTGTTTGTCATGCTAAAATTACAACTACAGGAGGAAACAGCACATGGAAATGCGTAAGCTCGGAAATTCGGGATTGGAAGTTGCGCCTTTGGCATTTGGCGGCAATGTCTTCGGCTGGACGACGGATGAGCCCACTTCGTTCGCGTTGCTTGATGCCTTTGTTGACGCCGGTTTTAATCTGGTTGATACGGCGGACATCTATTCAACCTGGGTTGAGGGTCACCAGGGGGGAGAATCGGAAACGATTCTCGGCAAATGGTTAAAGCAGAGCGGGAAGCGCGAAAAGATCGTGCTCGCCTCCAAGGTTGGAAAAGAAATGGGACCGGACCTCCAGGGCCTTTCCAAAACCTACATAATGCAGGCAGTGGAGGCTTCGCTCCAGCGTTTGCAGACGGATTACATTGATTTATACCAGTCACACGAAGACGACCCGGACACCCCTCTGGAAGAAACCCTGGAAGCCTATGACCAGTTGATCAAACAGGGAAAGATCCGGGCCATCGGTGCGTCCAATTACAGCGCAGAGCGCCTCGCGCAGTCCCTGGAGGTCAGCGAACAAACCGGTTATCCCCGCTACGAGAGCCTGCAGCCCTTATTCAATCTCTATAGCCGCGAGGATTACGAAAAGGAGCTCGAACCGCTTTGCCTCGAAAAGGGAATCGGCGTGATCAACTATTTCCCACTGGCCAGCGGGTTTCTCACCGGCAAGTACCGGTCCGCAGCCGATCTGTCAGATCGCGCCCGCGGCAGTTTTGTCGAAAAATATCTCAACGAGCGTGGATTCCGGATCCTCGAGGCTCTCGACGAGGTCGCGCAGGAACATAACATGACTCCCGCCCAGATTGCGATCGCCTGGCTGACCTCTCATCCGAGCATCACGGCCCCGATTGCCAGCGCCACGAATCTCGAGCAATTAAACGAATTGCTTGAGGCAGCAACCATCGAATTGAATCCTGCAGCGATTGACCGCTTGAATCAAGCAAGTGCTTAAAAGTTTTCAAGCTAAATCATAGCTCATAAATGGTGCATTCCATCCAAATCAAGGGCGTTGCCGAAATGGAGTAAAAGGGGTAGAGCCGCACAT
>JASFIU010000548.1:0-3379 GCA_050122495.1 Desulfobacterales bacterium
ACGAATTGCTGCTTTTGAGGCTCAAAGCGTTCAAGAAAAATTTAACCAATTATGGTGGCCTTTGCCCTGCCCCAAAGGCACAGCAGTTTATGCTAAAAAAGCAGAAAACGGCCCCAACACAACTTATTACTTAACCCCAGCGTGTAAAAGGCCCGCAAAAGCGTTGATGGCCCATTATGCTGCCGAAGCCTGTGAGCAACCGGATAAAGATTCATTATTATTTATAGCTGGGGATTCATCATTTTTGAGTTGATAGGATCAGACCGGGTTCTAGGTTCAGGGTTCTGGGTTCAGGGTTCCCCCCTTCGCCTTTCAGGCTCCGGAGGACACGTCCGTCTTCGTGGCGATTTCGCCGGGGCATGCCGCCCAGACAGGTCGGCGTTGTAGCAATGATTAAGCAAAGAAGCCTCGATGCTTGTATTTGTCTTTAGAGGTATGGATACGGGCTTTTTAAAATTCTGATGGGTAGTAATCTTTTGTTGTAAAAGAAATTCGTAATATTGTTCCGTGCGCCAATCATTCTGATTTCAAATTAGGTTTGTCTCGGGTTGCCAATTGCTGTACCTTCGAAACCTTTCTTGGAATAATTGGCGGATGAAGTGGAATTTCTTCCGGCATGTTTTTATCCACGGGAATTCTCTCGGCATCTTCTTCCAGCTCCATTATCTGCATGCATTCATCTATCACGTCCAAATTGACATCATCAGCGCCTATTTCATCATAAGGACTTTCAAGGTCTTCTTGAATATTATCCAGACTGACTAAAACAATACTGTATATGATTGCAACACCGTATCCAATGATTTCATATGATTTATTGCATAAACTGGCAAAATAAGGTGCATAAAGGATAGGAAAAATATTTAAAAAGATCTGGCTATATGCGCGTAGTGACACCGGCGTGCGGTACAGGTATATGTTCCGCATTTTTTCGAAATCGATCATAATGGCACGCAGGTATTGATTTATCCTCGAGATCTCACCCGTTGGAACGTCAGCATTGCGCAACAGTTCATGCGACAGGGAAAAATCTGAAAATTCCTTATATACGAGGTGAAATTTTTCCTTTTCTTCTTCAGGCGGAGACGAGAAGTAATCCTTTATCGTTTCCAGGAGGCGACCGACTAATTTTTTTATTCTGATGGCATGTTCGGGATAGCCCAAGACCCAATCCCGATGGGCATAAAATATGGCGATCGCATGGCCACGCAAGGAAGCAAAATATTTCAACGCTTCTTCTCTTCTCTTATAGGCGGAGTTTATGGAGAAGACTATCGGGAAAATTATAGCGACTCCAATCAAGCCCGAAGGCAAGTCAGCATAGAAACCAAATCGATTACACAAATATGTTGAAAGTATTGCCAGTAACGTAATGATGACAGTCTGGCTATCAATTATTTTAGAAAAATCTTTTATGATTTTCATATTTTTCTCCGGCAGTTAATCGTTTCCCTTAGATGCGAGATCAGGATCCGCATTAGAAAACCCACTGTGTTAATCCCCATAAGCAAGATTCTACGGTCCTTGATATAATTATCGGCGTAATCTAAAAAAAACATAATTTTTTTTTAAACTTAGGGGAAATTTTTGGATTATTTGAATTTGCAGCGGCTGCCTCATTTTTTCCGGCTTGCGCCATCCCTTTACAGGAGAAAATTCAAGGTCTTTCAAAATGCTTTGGAATGCCATATTCTGGGTGCATCGATCCAGTATGCTTTCCGGAAAAAATATTGCTTGGAAGGAGATTTAAATGGCTTTTGTATATGCAGTTCTTGGTGGCGGGCGGCAGGGAACGGCTGCCGCTTATGATATGGCAAAATTCGGCGATGCCCCGCAAGTTCTGATTGCCGACGTGAGTCTCGAGGCCGCACAGGCGTCGGCAGCCCGGGTGAATCACCTGGTTGGAAAAGAAATCGCCCAAGCGCATCAGCTGGATATCAGCGACCACGATCAGCTCTGTGATTTTCTGGGCCCCGTTAACTCGTTTCTCTCGGCCGTGCCGTACTGGCACAACCCGGATATTACCCGCGCGGCTATCGAAGCCGGGGCCTGTATGACAGACCTGGGCGGCAACACGGACCTGGTCCGAGATCAAATGAAGCTCTCACCCCGGGCAAAAGATGCGGATATTGCGATCATTGCGGACTGCGGACAGGTCCCGGGTATGGGCACCAGCCTCACCAAACTTTTACCATCGTAAAGCCGTAATCATGCGTAAAAGGGGGAAGTTCGCTAAATTGTGACCTTTGAGCCGCTGGTGATTGACTTCCAAAATAAGGTTATGCTAAAAATATGAACGCCATTTGAAAAGCGCTAATGATAACAATGAGGTAGCCATGCGAAGCAGATAAAGGTAATCCTGTCAAATCAACTTCTTAGCTTCCCCAGAAGGTAAGACATGAGAGCGCAACGAACTGCCTTTACGATTTTAATCATATTTGTGTTCGGTCTTGCACTAACCTATCCCCAAACACCTATCTTAGCTGAGCAGACAAATCCACAAACAGACAATAAGGTAAGCTTCTTATGGGCCTTTGGCGCCATAAAAAGGACAAATCAAGAATTAAAATTTACAAAAATAACACGCGACACTGAATTGAAAACCGGTGATCAGCTTAAAATGCTGGTAAAATTAAAGAAGAAGTGTTTTGTCTATGTCTTTTATTATAGCTCTCAGGGCCAATTAGAAATGCTATTACCTTATAATTTAAATCAATTTTCGGCTGATTATGAAACCTCCAAAAACTATTATATTCCCCAGGGCAACTTTGTATTGGAGCTGGATGATAATGTCGGGCAAGAAAAATTCTATCTAATAGCCTCAGGCAAACGGCTGCAAGAACTGGAGAATCTATTTGGCTCTTATAAGTCCGCCGAAGCGCTTAAAAAACCGGAATCGATTGAAAACGTTATCAAGGAGATAAAACAACTAAGAAAACATCACAAAAAATTCACTTCCGAAGCTGAGCGCCCTGTTGCAAGCACCGGATCCATAAGAGCACATATCACTGATGACGAAACAAAATTCCCGGATTTAGACAAACTCGCAATTGAATTTACGGCAAAAGATTTTTTTGCAAAAACTTTCACAATTACCCATAAATAGGCTGAATACGGATTCTTGAAAAAGGACCCCTTATGCGCATTTTATTTCATTATCTATTTGCGATTGCTGTCTTGACAATATACGGCGGACAGGTCTGACCATTTATGGCCAACCTGCCCCCCGTGAACCTGGGGGTAATCATTTTTCTGTCGTTTTTTGTGGTCTGGGCTTCGCGAAAACCGCTTGAACGCCTCGTTGTCCTGTCGGCATCCCCAACGTCCCAACCGAAACGCCAGCTCATAATGGATCTTTGCCTAAGCCTGATTGCCGGCC
>JASFIU010000549.1:0-3374 GCA_050122495.1 Desulfobacterales bacterium
TTTTAGTTCCGTAATAGAGCAACGGCCATGCCAAAGATGCAGTGGGGATGAGCATTCAGGTCTCATGCAGTAGAAGAAAAAATGTTGCCCCGGATGAGATATTGGAAATCATTGTATGATTACAGTCAGTTGTGTATTTTGCCGGGTGATCAAATTATTCGCCTGTCGCCGTTAATTGCGGTAATCGACGGATTGGATTATCCGGGGCGGCGAGAGATGGTGGGCGCAACAAAAGTTGACAAGACTGCCGGCGCCATCGACGGGGCATAATGATATCAATGCGTTATTCGAAATTCTCAAAGTTTACGCTGCAAAAAATATTGCACCGTTGCTGTGGGGGTTGGAATTTTGCTGGGGATACCGGTATTATAATTGATTATCTATACGAAAGTACCGGCCAGGATTTCTGATGCGCTACTTTTGCCAGGAGGGCGCTGGGTTCGACCACATGCGGATGGCCGACGAGTTCAAGCAGGGGCAGGTCGGATTGATGATTACCGTAGGCGTAGGATTTTCCAAGATCCAATCCGATGCTTTCCGCCAGCTTTAAGGTAAGCCGCTTTTTGTTCTGGTCCACACACACCGGGCCTTTTGGCTTGCCGGTCATGAATCCATCCCGACCGACTTCCAGATCGGTACATAAAAGATGGTCAAAATCAAGGTCCTTTATTACAGGTTCCAGCATGTACCTGACCGAGCCTGATATCAATACTAGCACATGCCCTTCATTTTTGTGGAAAGTGACCCTGGAAACAATATTCGGCGCCAGGTGAGGTTTTAAATATTCCCTGTAGAATTTTTCAGCACCGTCTTCAAAGTCGCTTAATCGTTTTTTCTTATAAAAAGTGAGCAGTATCCTAACCATGCGCTCATCAGAAAGCATTCGCCTCTGATAAAAGAAATTGGCTGCTTGGATTTTTAGGATATAACCCAAAGGCACCATGCGCCTATCCCAGAGCCATTGGATGCCGAGCCGACCGCTGGGCACTTGCAGCAGGGTTTCATCAAAATCAAAAAATGCGCCGATTTGGTTCTTAAGGTTCATACATTTCCGACCGTCATTATTTTAGTGCAGGTGGGCCTACTCGCTAGAGGGGTTCAGCATCTGGGCAATCATGCGATATTCAAAATCGGTCCCGTCATAGTCGTAAGTCGATTCTTCTCCGATCATTGGAATTAATTTGAGCCTGCCGTTGAAAAAAGCGGAGGTGATGTTCTCAACTTCTCTGACACTCAGATTCTTTTTAATAAAATATTTGGAATACACGTTGGGATATCCCAGGTTGCGCGTAATTCTAAATAAGCGCAGCTGCGCATTCGGGTTAAGCGCTTTACGAAGGCTGTACGCGGTATTGGCGGTGTTAATATCGAATAAGTGCGGATTCGCAAACATCAGGGAAGAAAGCCTGAATCCTTGCCTGCCATTATTGTCTTTCTCTCCGGGCAGCTGGTACTCGGTGTCATTGAGAAGTTTTAGCGGAAGTCTTTCGAGTTTGTCTTTCTGGAGATCAATTAAGATCGCCGGAAATAGGATCGCCGCCTCGCCCGCGTTTTTTTGAACAGTTCGCAGAAAACGCTCGATAAATTCTTTTGTTGTCAGCGGAGAATCCGAGGCTACAAATAAGGCATGCTTTTTATCCTTACCGGCCCTGCTGGCGGCATAGCCTTTGATCAAATTTCCAGCTATCGTATTGTACTTGACTTTGCGATTTATGATATTGAAACGCTTGATGACATCCGAAGGGATTTTTGAATTTTGGTTGATAATACGGCATGGTTTTTGGAATCCTTTTATAAAATTGCCCAGACGCTGCTCGAGCAGCATCCGATGGCCAACGATTACGATTTCATCGATATCGTCAATCGCAAATAGTTTTTCGAGCGTATATTGTATCAGGGGCTTGCTTTCATTTTTACCATCAACGACCGTCTTAAATTCCCGCAAAGGCCGGTAGCCGGTCTCAATAAACTTTTCACCGTAATGCTCCGCTACTGTCTTGCTGTACCGTTTAACCTCTCTTTTGTTCTTATATCCGGCCATCAAGATTGCGCTAAACATGACATTACCCGTTTAAACAAAATTAAGATGTAGAACCTGATAAGGACTTTGATATATAATTTATGATATTAATCGGTAGACAGTATGGAATGCAAGGTGATTTTTGATTTTTCGGGTCAGATCTATTCCCATCAAATCTGATTACTTTATATAATACCCTGAAACCCGCCACATGCCGTCCGGGTCTTTCATGGGCGTCACGGTTTCAATCGCCGATTTTTTATTGGTAAATCTTGTGGAAAATTGAATGACAACATATTCACCATCCGGTGCGCCGGGAAGGGAGGTTGCGTGTTGCGCGGCCGCTACGCTTCGAGATATGAGATCGCCCATGGCTGATCTGACTGCCTTAATCGACTGGGCCCACATTTCTTTTGAGACGGATTTCTTTGAGAGTTCCGATGCCGCTTCCCAGCTGCCGCCATAATCTCCGGCATCGATCAGAGCTAACCATTGTTCGGCAGCCTTAAGTGCATCTTTCTCGGCATCCCCGGCAAACGAATGCGCGCATATAAAACAGAACATAACTAAAGAAAATAACCCAATAAAATAGGCCTTTTTCACGGCGACCTCCATTTTTATCTGCAGGGAAAATAGGAACGGCCTTCATATTCTCATGTTCAATATATTTATCCAGGCAGAAGCCGAATTTTTAACTTTGCCAGGACTTAGCTATTGCGGCGGGTACTGGCGCGCTGACAGAAGCGGAAAGATGCGCACGACCGGTTTATCCCCGCGGGCTTGGTGTACGGCCTTGGTGAGGCCCTGGTCAAACTCCGGGGGCAGGTTCTCCCTGCTCAGTAAAATTATGGTAATGCCGGCTTCAGGCTCCACGCTGTTTCGGCCCTGGGTAATCACCTCCACCCCCGGCCAATCAGTGAGAAATTCCTTCACGGCCTCGCGCACGTGTGGTGCGACCGGGTACTCCAATGGCCGATTCTGGCCGGAGCGCCTTCCTTCTATCATTTGCAGCAACAGCGGTACGATTAAAAGGGCTATTGAGAGAAACAATAGCATAGTGGCTCTACGCACCCAACTTGGTGTATCGGCACCGTGTCGGGACATATGCACTTTAAACAGCCGGAACACGAATGCAGCGCCAAGTATGATAGCGACCAGGTTGGTGATCAGCAGGATGGCGGCATTACCGGAGATTACAGGACTGCCATGTGTTAAAGCAATGCCCACAACGGCAAGGGGAGGGACAAGTGCTGCTGCGATGGCAACCCCTGCGATTGTTGTCACCACATTCGATCTTCCCGTAGCGTAAGCTGCAGTCATTCCGGAAAAAAACGCAATGCCGAGGTCCAACAAA
>JASFIU010000550.1:0-3356 GCA_050122495.1 Desulfobacterales bacterium
TTGCTGAAAAACACTCGCTATATGCAGATTTGTCGGCAAAAAATTTCTCCTCAAGGTGTTCTGGGCGGATGCCCAGAATGACTTCACTGTCGTTCAAGTGTTGCAAATACTCCTTTTTCTCTGGTGGAATCGGAAGCTCAATGCCGTCTGCAACAGCCAAAAAACTCGATTCCTTTTGCGTAAGGCTTACATTGACAAAATTCATCGCCGGGCTGCCGATGAATCCCGCTACAAACTTATTTACAGGATAGTTGTAAATTTCAAGGGGCGGGCCGACCTGCAGCATTTCACCATCTTTCATAACGACAATTTTAGTTCCCATGGTCATGGCTTCAACCTGGTCATGGGTCACATAAATCATGGTGGTCTCGAGTTTACCATGCAGTTTCAAGATTTCGGTCCGCATCTGAGCCCTGAGTTTCGCATCCAGATTGCTTAACGGTTCGTCAAATAGAAAAACAGAGGGTTTTCGGACAATCGCTCTTCCTAATGCCACACGTTGCCGTTGCCCACCGGATAATTGTCTGGGTTTGCGATCCAACAAGTCCTCGATCCCCAATATTCCGGCTGCTTCCTGCACCCGAGTTTCAATCTCGGATTTGGGAAATTTTCGAAGCTTGAGACCAAAGGCCATATTTTGGCGTACCGTCATGTGCGGATATAAAGCATAATCCTGAAAAACCATGGCAATGTCACGATCCCGCGGTCCCATCTCATTAACGCATTTATCTGCTATGTAAATATTGCCTTCGGTCATCTCCTCCAGGCCGGCAATCATATGCAGCGTGGTCGATTTGCCGCATCCGCTGGGACCCAGTAAAACGCAAAATTCCCGATCTTCAATATCGAGGTAAAAGCAGGACACCGCTTCTACTTTTCCGAAATTTTTACAAACATTTTCCAGTACAACCTTCGCCAACTTCGCCCCTCCTTAATAACAGGTTTCAGGTGTCAGTGTTCAGGTGTCAGCACTGAAAGCACTGAAAACTGCTTTCGCAGTCGCAAGTCATTTCAAATTCCTGACACCTGACACCCGACACCTGAAACCTAAAACCTGAAACCATATTAATTTAAGTTCGTTTCAGACTGAATCCGCCATCCACGAGAAGGATCTGCCCGGTAATAAAGTTTGCATCTTCTGAGGCCATAAAGAGTATCGCCTTGGCGATGTCCTCGGGCTCGGCCATTCGTTTGAGATAAGATCCCTCAATCATGTTTTGTTTGATCTCATCCGGCAGCGGCGCGGTCATTTCCGTCTTGGTATGGCCGGGAGCCACTGTATTGACATTGATGTAAGGCGCCAACTCCTTGGCCATGGTCTTGGTTAACCCGATTACGGCGGTTTTTGAAGCACTGTAATCCATTACGCCTTCGCGCCCGCAATGATAAATACCGCGGATCGAAGAAATATTGACAATTTTCCCAGATTTCTGCTCGAGCATATATTTTGCCGCTGCCTGGCAACACAGAAACATTCCGATCAAATTCACCGATAGCGTTTTTTCCCAATCTTCAACCGTTTTTTCAAGAAACGGCCGGGGAATAACCACACCGGCGTTATTGACGAGAATATCTATCCGCCCGAGCTTTTGAACAAACTCTTCGAGTACGCGATCAACCGCATCTTTTTGGGTGATGTCGCCGACAAATGTCTCGATTTCAAGCCCATTCGATTTGGCTTTATCGGATGCTTCTTGCAGCCCTTCTTCCTGCAGGTCAACGATCCCGACCCGGGCACCTTCCTTCGAAAACAATAACGCTGTTGTCGCGCCAATACCTCTTGCGCCACCGGTAATCAGTGCTGTTTTATCCTGAAGCCTCATAATTTCAACCTCCCCTGTAGAATACTTAATATTTCGGATTGCGGATTTTGAATGCGCGCTATCTTTGACATTTCAATCCGCAATACGCATTCTGAAATCCGCAATTAATTTTACGCCAATACTCCAAATTAATTAAAACTGAAAATTACCTTCTTTTGGGTTACGATCCGTCAATTTTTTATGATACCCATATCTTCTTTGAGTTTTTCTTCGATGAAATTCAGATGATCGACGACCTTTTGCTTGGCAGTCCGCGGATTCCTGCTTTTGATGGCGGTGTAGATTTCATAATGGTGCTGCCAGAGGACATCAATCTTTTCCGAACGCGGCATGGATTTAGTGAATTTAAAAAAGGGTTTAAAATTGGTCTTCAACGCTTCCATCATATGAACCGCGATAACGTTATGGGTGGCCTTAGCAAAGGACAAATGAAGCTTTAAATCCAGCTCTTCCCATTGTTTGTCCTTGGAAACGACTTTTTTCATTTTACCCAGAATTTCTTCCATATTTCTCAGATCTTCGCCGGTGGCTTCGGTGGCGGCTTTTTCCGCGCACCAGCCTTCAATGAGTTTGCGGATTTCAAGAAATTCAAAAATCCGTTCCGCCTCCTTTTCGATGATAATCGTCAGTGGTGGTTTTAAAGATTTATTAATGGATGATAGGATAAAACTGCCCTCTCCCTGGCGGACCTCTAACAATCCCATGACTTCGGCCCGGTTTAAGGCCTCGCGGATGGACTGTCGGCTGATTCCCAGATCGGCGGCCAAATCTCTCTCGGATGGAATTTTATCTCCGGGTTTCAGTTTACCGCAACTTATCAGTGAGACAATCTGATTGTAAACCTCATCAGACAGCTTACTGGTTTTTATGGGAGAAAAAAGCTTAATTGGTTGTTCGTTTCTGGCCAACACTCCTCCTATAATTAACGTTTTTGAATTTCTACAACTAATTGAAAGTATGGGGTATTTTTTAAGGCATGCGTTTTTGCCTCAATCATGGAATAATGGAATAGTGGAACGTTGGAATAGTGGGTTTTCAAAGGATAAAATCCATTTAAAACTTTATCGTCAAACTGATTTTTGTTATTTACCCAATATTGCAGTATTCCCTCCGAGCCTGTGGTTCTAAGGGCCGGAGACCAAGACCCATTTTTCCAGTATTCCATCATTCCACCATTCCAATTGGGGCGAGGCCCCTTTCTGGATTTAGCCTTTCATGGCACCGGCACCCCAGCCTGCGATCAGGTATCGCTGGACGAACACGAAAAATATGAGAACCGGTACCGTAATCAGCATGCTTCCGGCCATAATCATCCCCCAGTCGATCACAGTGGCATTATAAAGATCGGCGATGCCGACGGAAAGGGTTTTGAGTTCATCTGAGGTGATCAGTATCCTCACGAAAATGTAATCATTCCACGCCAGAATAAACGTAAAAATGCTTGTTGCGATGATACCCGGTAACGCCAATGGCAAAACGACATAGATAACCGCCTGAAACCGGGAAGCCCCATCGATTAAGGCAGCCTTTTCT